>JADEWQ010000099.1 GCA_015207585.1 Pleurocapsales cyanobacterium LEGE 06147
GTTAGCTCAGGTTACGTTTTCCGCACAGGCTAGACAACTGTTTTGTCCTGCTGGAACTAATTGGCATTTAGTTCTTTGCAAGCCCCCGCTAAATTGCTCTTAGCCATTAGCGGTGGGTAGTTGACTTCCATTATTCTCTTTCCACTACTATATTTTTACATTAAAGTTGAAATCGCTTTAAAAGGCTTTCGCGATCGCTTTACTGAAAAGTGACTCGGTCGGCTGCTCCTACTTGATTGCCTTGCAATACCAGCAATTATTCTTGTTCAAAATAGCGATCTAAAAAGCCCAAGGCATGATTGCGCAATTCGTAATATTCTTTCGACTCGCGCAGTTGTTTGCGATCGCGCGGATGAGAAAAAGGCACTTCTAGAATTTCACCAATACGAGCATGGGGACCATTAGTCATCATCACGATTCGATCTGACATATAGATTGCTTCATCGACATCGTGGGTAATCATCATCACGGCTTGTGGGTGTTGTTCCCAAATATCCAACACTTGTCGCTGCAAGCGTCCCCGTGTCAGTGCATCTAATGCCCCGAAAGGTTCATCCATCAGCAGCATCTTGGGGCGGATCGCCAAAGCTCTAGCTATCCCCACTCGCTGTTTCATTCCTCCAGACAACTCGTCTGGATACTTGTCTGCCGCTGCTGTAAGATTAACCATTGCCAAATGTTCTGCAACCAATTCCTGTTTTTCTTTGGGTGAGAGACGATCTAAAACTTCATCCACGGCAAGACGAACGTTTTCCCGTACTGTCAGCCACGGTAGCAGCGAATAGTTTTGAAACACCATCATCCGCTCGGCACCAGGCTTCCGAATCGGTTTGCCTTCAAGGAATACACCGCCCGCTGTAGCACGCTCAAACCCTCCTACAATTTTGAGTAGCGTGGACTTACCGCAACCAGAGTGTCCGATGATAGAAATATACTCATCTCGTCCGATAGTAAGGTTAATCCCATCAAGAATTACTGTTTCCCTACCATCTTTGTGGGGATAAGCTTTCACTACATCCTCGATCGCTAAAAAACCGAGATTCGCTTCATAATCGTTAGTTTTCGACAAGCTAGAGTAATTACTTGGTTTAATCATGACAAATTCCTCAATTAGTTATTTGATTGGTAGATGGATTTCTCTACCTATTTATGACAAAAAGAAACGTTGCGATCGCTTGGCTCGAATCTCAAAACTATTAAGATATTCCACGGGGTTACTGGGGTCAAATGACTTGCCATCGATAAATACCTCGGCAGGCTCTACCTTGTAATCATCGCTAGGGCATTCAATCCCCATTTCGGCAGCAATCTCTCGGTAGAGATCTGTACGCCAGGCTCGACGAGCTTTTTCCTCCGCATCTGCTGGAAACTCGGAAATTTGTCCCCAACGAGCAGCTTGGGTCATCAGCCAGAGACTCTGGGATTGCCATAAAAAGGTGGAATGATCGCCAGGAGGGTGGGGTAGATTATCCGGTAGCTTGAAGAAAATCGTGCTGTCTGGCATGTTGACGATGCGTTGTTTGCCATCAAAACCACCGTAGTTGTACTCGCCAACGATCGCAGGACGGGTATATTTTGAAGATGCCCCGGTAAAGGCTCGGTCAGTAATAATTTCCGCTACCTCTGTTCGATTATTAGGATCGTCGCAGTATTGGCAAGCTTCAATCATGGCTTTGACTAACGAACGATAGGTTTTGGGATATTGCTCGATAAAAGGTTCCATCACTGCTAGTACTCGGTCGGGGTGTCCGCGCCAAACTTCTTTGCCGTGAGCGAAAGTAAAGCCAACGCCTTCATTGCCCGTAATCGCCCGAGTATTCCAGGGTTCGGCAACCATATATGCCTGCATGGCTCCGATGCGAACGTTGGTCACCATTTGGGGTGGCGGGATGATAATAACTCGAAATTCCTCTAATGGATCGATGCCCGCAGCAGCAGCCATATAACGGATAAAGTACTCGTAGATGGCAGAACTCAGTACTGTTGCCCAAATCCGCTGTTCTAAAGGTAAGCTGTCGAAATAGCCCCGAAAATCCCGTCCAAAAGTTTCTAAATCCCCATTGTATTCGTGCAGGGGACGCAATCCCGAGTTCCACATAGCAGAGTTCATGGTCATTGCATTGCCATGACGGTGAATCGTCATCGCCGCACACATCGGAGCATGACGCGCTCCTTCAGCGCCAATCCGCGCATTAGTAACTGCCCCCGACACCACCGGAGAAGCATCGAGTCGCCCAAAAATTACGCCGTCGCGAGAAGTCCCCCAACTAGCTTCCCGATTGAGGGTGACATTCAAACCATACTTACGGAAAAATCCTTTGGTATAAGCCACTGCAAATGGAGCACAATCGTTCACGGGCACATAGCCAATTTGCAGGTTGGGTTTTTCTAAGGTATTAGGGTCTACAATAGGCTCGATATCCGTCTGCGCCCGTACGCTGGAAGAGATACCACCACCTTGCCGGATGACCTGACCACAAGCCGATAATGCTAATCCTGCCGAGAATCCAGCCGCTCCCTTAAGAAGCGATCGCCTACTGAATTTATTCATAAATCTCACTTTTGAATTGATAATTAATAATTGATAATTGATAATTATCAATTACCTATTGACTTCTAACTCCTGATTATTGTTAGAAGTTTTCGCTATATGTACTTACTGTTGCATAGCACTTGCCGGACGGTGAGTCACCCATTGCTGAAGTTGGGCAATCAGATTGTCTAATACTAATCCCGTTAGACCAATTACGATAACGGCTAGAAAGACAGAGCTAAGATTGAGGCGATTCCATTCGTCCCAAACAAAAAAGCCGATGCCGATCCCGCCTGTAAGCATTTCCACCGCTACAATTACTAGCCAGGCAATACCCAAACTGATCCGCAGTCCGGTAAAAATATAAGGCAAACTGGCAGGCCAAATAATTTTGAACATCTGTCGCCAGCGAGGCATCTCCAGTACGCTAGCCACATCTAAATAGTCTTTGGGAACGCTAGAGACACCCAAAGCAGTATTAATTAATGTCGGCCACAAGGAAGTAATAAAAATTACAAAAATCGCCGAAGGGTTTGCCAGATTAAAAATTGCTAGTGCGATTGGCAGCCAAGCGACTGGAGAGACGGGACGGAAAATTTGAATAATAGGATTAATCGCCATCATAGCTCTGGGGGACAAACCAATCCAAAATCCAACTGGAATGGCAACTAGAGAACCTAACCCAAAACCTAGAAGCACCCGACGCAAACTAGCTAGCAACAGCCAACCAATGCCTAAGTTGCCAGGTCCCCGGCGATAAAACGGATTGAGAATATAGTCGAGATTTGCCACTAAAGCTTCCCATGGGGTGGGCATTAGGTCGGTAAAAAAGGTAGCAATTACCCACCAAAGCACGAGAAGAACCAGAAAAGCGATACTTGGCAATAAAATAGCTTCTAACGATAGTGAATGACGCAAGAAGATAGCGCCAGCCATCCGCCTTCTACGGGCAGGTAAAGTTTTCCTTGTCATATTCGGCTCCTCAGAGTCTAGGACTACCAAGAGTAAGTCGTAGCGAATACTAGTCCAGGACACCGAAGAAATCGCATCTAATAAAAATGCTGACCTTCAGTCTCCCTCAATGCCTACGAGGTTAGCTGACGGGCTAGAGCTGAGAGATGCTCTTCTCTAAGAACATTTTCTTAACAAAAAATTGCTTGGAGATTAGCCCCTTAAGTTTGGTTCCCCCGCTCTGCCGCTGCACTTTAGATTAGTCAAAAAAGACAAAGGCGACAGATTAGGCTGACTTACTCATAACTTCTGATAATCTTAAACAGATTGCCACATTTTTGTCAACTAATTTTTGTCTAACCAAAGATAGATAAATTTTTTAGATTTGTGCAATAACAACAAAGAACAACATAAAAGTTTTGTTAGGAACAGAAAGATTGCTTTTGCGCCAATTTACTGAAGATGACATCAATAACTTGTTTAAATTAGATAGTTTTATTTTTTAGCTTAATACCACAAAAGATTATTACCGCGTAATCCGCACAATTTTATCCCCTTCTGGAGGACAACTTCCCCGTCCATCACAATTACTAGTAGTGACGTAAAGCTCGTTGTCCGGTCCCATTATCACTTCTCGAATTCGTCCCAGACTGTTTGCTCCATCGCCAAAGTAGACTTCATGAGTTTGGACTCGATAGGGGGCTTCCGGGTCAAATACCACTCGATGGAGGTGTTCGGAACCAAGAGTGCCAATAATTAGGTTACCTTGCCACTCTTCAATCGCCTCTCCAGTATAAATAGCTGCTCCTCCAGGAGGTACGGCTTCTCGCCAAATCAAAGCCGGCGAAATCAATCCTTCTTGGGATTCACAGCCTTGGAGAGTCGGCCATCCCAAATTATCCCCGGCAGTTGCTACGCTTACTTTGTCTTGTCCTGTGCGACCTAGTTCGCCACTCGGACCGTGATCTGTGACCCATAAGGTAGATTCGTCATACCAATCAAATCCTTGTGTATTACGAATCCCTGTTAGGAAAACCGGATTATTAGGAAAGGGGTTATCGTCGGGGATTTCTCCCTCGGGAGTGACCCGTAATATTTTACCTGCCAGAGTGTCAACATCCTGGGAAGCTTCTGGCTCGGTAGCATCCCCCGTGCCAATGTAGAGCATGCCATCTGGTCCAAAGCGCATGCGACCGCCATTATGAAAACGAGCAACGGGAATATTATCAACTATGAGGCGATCGCGCTCCGCAGTTTGTCCATTGGCTGAGAGTTGCCACCTTTCAACCCGATTAACTGGCGTTCCTCCTTCATCAGCCGTGTAATAGACGTAGAAAAATCGATTATTGGCAAAGTTCGGATGCGCCTCAATATCTAACAGTCCTCCTTCACCAGATGCCGTAACTTCAATATTGGCGATCGCCGCAGGCTGGAGTTGACCGTTTTGTACCAACCGAATGCGTCCCGGTCGCTCGCTAACCAGCATGTCCCCATTTTCTAAAAAAACGATACCCCAGGGGACTTCTAGTCCACTTACAACTTCCTCGGCTCTAACCTCTACTTGTCCTTGAGGACCAAAACCACTTTCAACAAATTGACAAGCTTCGCCCGTGCCTCGATTTGCCCATGCTTGGGAAGTTTGGTTATCTTGTTGGCTAGTTGACTCAGAAGAAGTTGTCGCGGTTGGACTTTCTGATTGGGATGCCAGATCGTTAGAAACTAGATTCGTGCAAGCAAAAAGCCCAAGGGCGCTCAAACCAACCAGTATTTTACCAACCACATTTCTTCCAGATCTCCTGCTCTTGTTTTCCTTCATTTCAACAATTTATGCTCGGGCTATGATGGCAAAACTCGTAGTCTCAGACTAACCCAAGTAAATATGTTAATGAATCTCACCAAAGAAGGAAATTTGCTTTAGAGTTAGAAAATAGTTGATTTCAATCGACCAGATTAGTAAACAATTTGCCCAATTAGTAATATAGTTGCTCTCCTTTAATTTAGACGATTTAGCGTGTTATGAGGCTCTCCAAAAAGAACTACCGAGCAACTAAGCTGTTTTAATAATGGAGTACTGATTTCGCCCATAGCTAATCCATCAGCACCGATACGACGGCGTTGCGATCGCAAAACAACTAAATCCTGACCGCGAGCTGCTTTGAGAATTTCTGCAATAATATTATCTGCTGGAACGATTTGAACTTTAACCGAGAGTTGAGAAGTAAAATCGGTAAAGAGTGATAATAACTGACTACGGAGTGCCGAGATCCGCTTCTGTTCAGTTCTGGGATTGCACACGTGGATTAAGGTTATCTCTGCTTGATTCGTTTCGGCTAGAATCTGGGCAAAACGTATAGGTCTTATTGCTGAAGCAGTTAAGTTTTCCACGGGTACTAGAATTCGTTTAATCGACAACGGTGAATCGAGAAGCCGCGCTACCAATACCAAGCAATGAGCCGACCACAAGACGCTATCAGTTAAATTTCCAAAAAGACGGGCGCGAAAGCCCAAACGATCGCTCATCCCCAACACAATTATATTGGCGTTTTCTTCTCGAGCAGCATGGCTGATTCCCGCCGCTATGTCGAAATCTATTCTCAGTATCGGTTTTGCTTCAACTCCTAGCTTTCTGCTTAAATCTTTCGCTTGGACGAGTAATTCTTGGCTGCGAGAGATGGCAAGATCCATTTGCAGAGAATCCATGCGTGCTTGTGCTGGCGCGATCGCTAATGGGACGATCCGACCTCCTTCGTGTCGTGCGACTAATGTTGCCATTTCAATTAAGTATCGCTCTGTTTGAGGGTTAGAAACCGGAACGACTACGCTAAATTGCTCTAGATTTAGCGGATAAACGCCTTCTGCGGTGTCTGAATCTAAGGACACGGGCGGCGAATTGATTTCGCCACCTTGAGATGTCTGTAAAGCAACTGTTTTTGAAGTATTGCGCTCTACAATGACGGAACTGTCCGTTTTGCTGGAGTTGAATTCCGTAACTGCATAGACTTTATCGATTGTTTCTGGTACGAGCTTAGCTGCAGTACGAGACGTAATTAAAGGTCCTAACACTGCTGTTATCAACATCATCAAGATTACACTATTGAGAACTGATTCGCCTATAATATTTTCTTGGAATCCTACCACTGCTGCTGCCAGAGTTGCTGCTACTTGTGGCAGAGACAAAGACCACATTGTCAGGGTTTGTCGCCAACTGTAGCGATATAATCCTTTCACCAAAAACGCTGCTAAAAATTTACTACCTATTAATCCTCCGATAATAAAAAGAGTTAACCCAATCGTTTCGAGGGTTCTTATGAATGCTTGCAGATCGAGGAGCAAGCCCATGTTTACAAAAAAGATGGGAATAAATAATACAGAACCAACAAACTCTACTTTTTCTTTTACAGGACCATTGCCAACAACATCATTTACCGCTAATCCAGCTAAAAAAGCACCCACAATCTGCTCGACACCAATTAGCTGCGCTCCTACCGAAGTCAAAAATAGTGCCAACAAAACAAACAAAAATTGATTGCCTTCATCGTTTTTAGTGCGGCGAAAAAATTCTTTCCCCAACCAGTCTAAACCGAATAAAATCGCAGCTGCGTAGATAGCCAATGACAGAAGCAAAGTCACGAGACTAGTAGCAGAAAAATCTCCTTTATTGATGCCAACACAAATTGCTAGTACCAAGAGAGCACCAATGTCAGTAAAAATAGTTGCTCCAATAGTCACGGTGACGGCTTCATTGTTGACAACTCCCAAACGTCTGACGATTGGATAAGCCAGCAGTGTATGAGAAGCCAACAGTGAACCAATCAAAACAGAAGCATTCCAATCCATACCAAACAGACGACCGACAATGGTGCCCGTAGTCAAAGGTATAGCAAAAGTCGTAAATCCAAAACCAAGGGAGCGATTTTTGGTACGGCGAAACTGCTCTAGGTCAATTTCTAGTCCGGCAACGAACATCAAATAAATTTTGCCAATATCTGAAAGCAACTTCATGGTTTCTGAGTTGCTATTCAATAAATTTAGTCCGCTAGAGCCGAGTAACACTCCAGCAACGAGTAAACCTAACAGTCCCGGTAATTTTAGCCTCTCAAATAGTGGAGGCATCGTTAAGATGACGGCTAGTAAAATAGCAAAGTCAACAACGGGTTGTCTCAGAGCTTCTGAAAATGATTCCATATTTACCTGTTTTATTGAAGCAGATAGAATACTTGATTCGAGTTATTTGATGTTGACAGAGTCTCAGCTAAAAAATTTTTGTAGTAATGCTTGAGAAAGTTGCAGCTTTTTTTAATTGCCTGAATTATTTTATAAACTCAACTATAAAATTTGCTATTTTAAAGGGCTTGTATCGGGGGATAGAGTCATCAAATTATTATGCCTTTAGAAGCTTAAATCGCCCTATTTATCTGCTAGTACCGGAGGTAGGCATTAACCCAACCTAAGTTTCGACGAGAATGATGATGAGTGCGCTCAGTGGTCAGGAGTTAGGGGTTAGGGGTCACGAGTAATTAAATTTCTGACGAAGTCAAGGACGCGGTGCAGGCAGTAAATGCCGGCACTCAAGACATCCGTAGCGCAGCTCTCGGAACCTGCATCCCTTGGAACGCTGACTTCTGACCTCTCATAATTCAGGATTTTTGTGTTCATCTCAGATCTTGCACCTGGTGCATCAACGCCCAGAACTCAAGTTCCGGGCTAAAAAATCAAGTCCATTTTAATGGACTTATCTAGTCTGATGTGGGTTCATTGCACTCACGCTAATCCACGTCGATCCCGAACTAAAATGAGAATCGGTAACTATACGTGATGTGCAACTTTGCCAATTTCTTTGGCTTCCCCCTTGTTCAGGGAGGCAAGGGGGGATCGTTAGTAACAGTATTTGTTTGGAGATCTCCGTAAATTCCCCTTGTTGGGGACTTTAAAAAAGTTGCACACGAAGGTCACTATAGCAAAAATTACCGATTTCCCATGCCAATATTTTTGATGAAGCTTGGGGTAGTCTTTTACCCCTTCCCTCAGTCAGAGTTAGTCCTACTCTTAAGGAGAAACTACTAATTTTTGGGGTAGAGCTGAGGCAGAAAATTGAGCGACTAACTCGCGGAATTGGTCTCCGTCAATTGTTTCTTGCTCGATTAGAATATCGACGATTCGGTCAATAGCAACGCGGTTGTCACGAATAATTTTTTTTGCCTGTTCGTAACACTGAGTCACAATTGTACGTACCTGAGAATCGATGCGGGCAGCAACCGCTTCGGAATATTCCGTACGCTTCATTTGCTCGCCACCGAGGAATACTGGTTGCTCTTGTCCTTCTAGGGCAACTGGACCGAGATCGGACATACCAAATTTAGTTACCATCTGTCGTGCCAAAGACGTAACTTTCTCTAAGTCGTTACTTGCTCCGGTAGTCACTTCTCCTTCGCCAAAAACTATTTCTTCGGCGGCTCTACCCCCTAGAGTAGTGGTAATCATTGCCAGAATTCGCTTTCTCGTCTCTAAACCTTGTTCTTCATCGGGGATAAACCAGGTTAATCCCTTAGCTTGTCCGCGAGGGATGAGAGTAACTTTGTCAACCGGATCGTGATCTGGGGTAAAGGTAGCAACGAGCGCATGACCTACTTCGTGATAGGCAATCAATTTTTTCGCTTTGCTCTCCACTGGAGGAGTACCTTCCATTCCTGCTACTACCCGATCGATCGCATTATTGATTTCTTCCATGGTAATCGCTTCTTTGCGCCGTCGTGCGGTGAAAATCGCGGCTTCGTTGAGCAAGTTGGCTAAATCTGCACCAGAGAAACCAGGGGTACGACGGGCAACTGTCTCCAAGGAAACTTCCGGGGCAATTTTTTTATTACGGGCGTGAACTTCTAAAATACCCAGCCTGCCCTTAAAGTCGGGATAATCGACAATTACTTGACGGTCAAAACGACCGGGTCGGAGTAGAGCCGAATCGAGAACATCGGGACGGTTGGTGGCTGCGATGACGATGATTCCCGTATTTTCTTCAAACCCATCCATTTCAGTAAGCAATTGGTTGAGAGTTTGTTCCCGTTCGTCATTGCCACCGCCGATGCCTGCGCCTCTTTGTCGTCCAACTGCATCGATTTCATCGATAAAAATCAAACAAGGTGCATTTTCTTTGGCTTTTTTAAATAAATCGCGGACTCGGGAAGCACCAACCCCAACAAACATTTCAACAAACTCAGAACCAGAAATGCTGAAAAAAGGAACGGCAGCTTCTCCAGAAATTGCCTTAGCTAGTAGCGTTTTTCCCGTACCGGGTGGACCGACTAACAGCACTCCTTTGGGGATTTTTGCCCCAATAGCAGTAAATTTTTCAGGTTGTTTGAGAAAAGTGACTATTTCCTGAAGTTCTTCTTTAGCTTCTTCAATTCCCGCAACATCTTCAAACTTTACGCCAGTTTTTGCTTCCATTTGGAATCTGGCTTTGGATTTACCGAAACTGAATGCTTGACCGGAAGCATTAGCAGAACGACGGATAATCATTATTAGTCCTAACAGCAACAAAAAGACAATCAAGAGGTTTACTGCCAAGCCTAAAGCCGCCGTTCTATCGGCAGAATTAATCACCTCAAATTCCACGCCTTTAGCGCGAATTTGGGCATCCAACTCGCGATTTTGTTCGAATAAAGCTACTTCTTTTGGTCGTTCTTCTTCTTCTTGTCCCACCAAAAAAACTTGAGCGGTATTGGTAGTGCGATCTATTTCTACTCTTGATACTCGACCTTTTTCGAGTTGTTCGAGTAACTGACTATAGCTGAGAGTATCTCTTGCTCTTTGTGCTAATGTTGGAGTTGCCAGAATAAAGGTTTGCACAATCATCCAACCAGCAGCTAATCGGCGAAGATAACGAGAGACTGTTTTATGCTTCGGAACTCTCTTATTGCTGCGATTTAACTCATGATTGGTACTAATATTGTCTCGATCCCTGTTTTTCATCTGACAACTTTTGTTCCTGTTTAAAAATAAAGTATATATCTATCTAGTTTGGCACGCCTCTGAATTTTATGACTTGGATTGGTTGTTATTTGTCACTAATTTCTTTTTTCTTGGCGTTTATTGCCATAGCGCGTCTCGTTGATAGTACTGCCTACTCCTTGAATTATACCTTTGCCAATTAAGCCAATTCCTCTACCGATTACCTGAGTAAGAAAATAAATTAAAGCATTACCGACCGAAGCTAATACAGAACGAAGCAGGGGAGCGACTGCATCTCTCACTTCTAAGGCAATTGTAGTTAGCCAAGGTAATCCTTGCAGCCGTTCGAGTTCTTCCGTTCTCGGAGCGTAGATAAACGAGAATTGGATGCTGTTGTGTGACCAAATAAATAGACGATAACGACTGGTAAAAATATTTTTGGGATTTTCCCAATATTTTTCTTGACGATATTGCCACGATAAACTGTTACGGAAACGAGCTATTTCTCTGGAGGTTCTAAATTCTGGTTGATAGAGATTGTACTTAAATATTTCGAGATCGTAAAAATTATTTAAAATAATCTGCATTACACCATTAGAAATTTGAGTTATCAAATTTTGGAGAAGCATCTCCACCCTCGCCATTGATTCGGGAGATTCGGGTCTATAGGGAACATTGTCGATAACCAGAGGTTGTTCTCGTAATAAATAAGTAAATAAGTCTATGGCTAAATAAATGCGATTGAAAATATTCTCTTCAATCGTAGCTACTTCTTGTCTGAGTAGCTGTCGTAATTCCTCTTCTTCTGCTACAGTAGTGGTTCGCTCGAGGTTATTGAAAAAAAAATCAACAGTTGCTTGTTCCCATATGGCTCTTATAATCCGATCGATTTTGGTTGTTAAGTCCTCTTGCACATTTAATTGATCGAGGGATTTGATGACTAGATTTAACACCAAATAGAGTAGCTCTTGCTGTTTTTGCCCTTGGAGAATATCTATTTCTAACGGAATATCCGTGCGATTGACAAATTCCGACCCAATACTAGCAAAGACACGCTGAAATATTTGGGAAGCAATAGGACGAGAAGAAATAGGCGCGATTGCTCTTTGGGGGGGCAAGAATAACGGAGTCAATTCTGCTGTGGGTTCTGTTTCGCTTTCGCTTAAGTAAGAATCATCGCTCATCAGATAATCTTGGCTAGGAGCAAGCCGATTAACTAACCAGCGGGCAGCTAACAATTCTCGCTTGCGACCCGACCAAAATAATTGGTCTAAGAGAGATAACTCCTCTCTTGCTAAATAATATTCAATATCTCTCAGTTCTGCTTTAATTTGCCGCCTTCCAGACTGACCGACACGGGAAAGAGTAGTTTGCCAAAAGTTAGGACGAGAAATGCTTAGAGATTGCCAGTAGGTTTCGCCGTCGGCAACAAGACGAAGAGCCGCCACTAATACTTCAGTCGCCGTTCCTTTAGGACAATAGCCTTTAACTCCTAATTCTCTGGCAGTAGCTAGTTGTTTCGGTTCCGAGTAGGCAGTAAGCACGAACAGAGGTAGGTTAGGATACTTCTGACGGAGTTTTTGGCACAGTTGTAAACCAGAAACTTTACCCGATGAGAAACGACCGAGACCGAGTTCGAGAATTAATAAGTCAGGAGTAATTCCCTCAGCTAGCTGTTGAAGAGTATCGGCAGGAGTATCTGCTTGAGCAATAACTTGGAGATCGGGAAAACTAGCCAAAGCAGTACACAAACCGAGGCGAAAGATGGGATCGTCATCGACGATAAAGAGTTTTATTTGGTCATTAGTCATTGCTCCCGAGTCCTTAATTGCTGCTTGCTGCAACTGCCAGCAAAAACTGGTTATCGATCGCTTAAAGTTAATAATTTAACTAACTAAGGAGATCGCCCCTGTTTTGAGTATCTATCTTATTTAAACTGCTTGCCAAATTATATTGACAATTGTGGGAATTTGTACATGAGTTAATTGATATTTGAGGAAAAGCAAATAATTGATGCGACTACGGAGTAGCAGCAAAGCGAGAAGTTCGCTCCCTTCGGATAGAAAACCGTGGTGCGGCAGCACTCGATTTGCGGAATCGCAATTCTTCGATAGTTAATTTTTTAAGATAATTGCACTCCACTCTCCACTAGATAATATTTATTTGAAGAGTCACCCAACACCTAATAGCAAAAACCTTTTCCACCAAGAGATAACGGTCAAGCTCAACCGCCGCAAAGCCGCGCAGTAGTTGAACGGTTGGCTGGAGCGCCTTGTTAGGTAAGTTCGCCTACTATCGACCAACTCACGTTTGTTACCTGCCAGCAGCCTTTAGCTTCGTCTTTGCAGAGTGTCCACAAATGCGAACCACGAACTTCCACTGGTTCCGAGCGTTCAGGTACCTGAAGCTTTGTAATGAAATCAGCTCTCTTGACAGCCAGCCCACCTGATACCTCGATTTCAACCTTAAATGATTCAATGCGTTCAATTACCGATACGGGCTGGCTATTGAACCATTCCTTAACTGCCGCTTTTCCTCGAATCGCACCAGCACTGGGAACAAGCCAGAGGACATCGTCGCTACAAAGATCCAGTACACAGCTCGCGTTTCCGGACTCTTCAAGCGCGATCCATTGTTTGTGGACAGTAAGTATGTCTTGCTCGTCACCCATTTGCTTTCAGTTACCTAACTATTTTCTAGAAATATTTGAAGAGCGATCGTAAGTTTTATAAGGCTATTTTAAAGCGATTAACTCCCATAGATAAAGTCTTCGTTGAGCGAGCAGTAGATCGCTTTGTATCATCTATTGCTCGCCAGAGATCTCGGTGGTGATGCGAAGGCTACTTGCCGCTGTTGAGCTTCATTATTAGTTACTCAATCTCTCTGCCAAACTCTCGTAGACGAACTGTTTAACCTCTTCGGCAGTGGCAGGCGCGAGCAAAACTCCGTTACGATAATGTCCCGTTGCTAGTAAGACATTATTGTAACCTGGTAACAGACCGATAATAGGAGCTGGTTGATTTTGAGGACGGGGACGTTTGCCCGACCAAGTAGAGATAATCTTTGCCTCTGCTATGGCAGGGCAAAAAGCGATCGCTTTTTGTCGGACTTGCTCTAACAATTGTGATTGGGCAATGATTTCTTGTCCATCTTCTTGAGGAAATTCAACGGTTGCTCCCAGCCAATATTCTCCATTACCTAAAGGTACTAGATGCACGTCTTCCCCAGTTATTACTGGTTGAAAATCGGGATTGCCGAGATTATTATCTAGTTTCAGTTTTAATGCCTGTCCCAATACAGGACGAATATCTACGGACTGTTTTAGAGTATCTGTAAGGGGAGTAGAACCCAATCCCGCAGCTACTACCAACCAGTCGATCTCTAAATTTCCTTCAGTAGTCTCAATCTGGTAACAGTAACGCAGATCAGTTTTATCGTTTTTAGTACTTGCATCTTGTACTTTAACTCCAAATTGGCATTTAACACCATTTTGCGCTGCACCAGCTACCAACGCTTCTGTTAACATCGTTGGATTTATTTGTCTGTCTTGAGGCGAGTAAACGGCTGCAATAATTTTGTCATTGTCAATTTGGGGACAGCGATCGCGCAAATCGGCTCGCTCCCAAATTGACAACTGCCAACCTCGATCGCGACGTATTGCTTGCAATTGCTGCCACTTATCGAGGCAATCGCCTTCAAACAGTAGTTTCACAATTCCTTGGCGATTAACGGCTATCTGCTTTCCGGTAAGAGTTTCTAATTCAGGAATCAGTGTTTCGTAGCGTTCTAAACTCCTCTGTCGCAATTGCCATGCCCTTCCCTTAGTCTTGTGGCTAATTGCGCCCATTAGCACTCCCAAAGCAGCTCCCGTGGAACCAGAAGCAGGGCGATCTCGGTCGATTAAAGTAATCTCCAGCCCTGTTACCTTACTGAGTTCATAAGCGATCGCTGCTCCGACTATTCCAGCACCAATAATTGCGACTTTAGTCATCTTTAATAAGTATCGATAGTACGGGCGAACTTCTGTTCGCCCGTACACCAACGAACAGTAATCAGGTTTTAAATTTTAAGTTAAGTAAGAATCTACCTAACACCCAACACCTGCCTATTATCTATGCACTTTCTGCCGATTGAGGAATTAACTGCATATAGGCATCAAAATCTCTCATTGCCTCCACAAATTGTTTTTGCGCCTCGGGAGAATTTCGTTCTTTAGCAGCAGCATCAAGATTTTCGAGATGACGAAAAACCTCTTTAGCTAAGCTAGATGCTTCCTTTTGTTCTTCGGGTAACAGAGCGTTAGCCAGATAGATCATATCTCGTCTTAGTTGTCCTAGAGGCCCGTGGATAAAGCTTTGAGTATCTACCCAATCTTCTCGGGCAATATAGGTAGCCAGTTCAGACATTCGTTGTCGTGCTTGATCTATGGGAATGCGAAAAGTTTGAATTTGCTCTAGTTTTTCTGGAGTGTAAGTAGGTGGTGCAGTTGCACTGGGACTGCCACAACTAACTAAGAACGTCGTTACCAGTACTAAAACCAAAGATAGAATAGATCGAAAAATTCTCATAATCCTCTATAAACCGTCTTTTGACTCATAGTTGATTCTCTCAAGAATTTAGTCTTTTGCAAAAACTTGTCGCCGAAAAAAATAAATTATCGTTTCGCCGATCTCTGTTGACCAGTGTTCTTGGGGATAGTGTTTGGCTTCTGGTAATTGAATCATTTCCACATTAGGACGAGAAGCGGCTAATTGTTCAGCCTCTGTTGGGGGCAACCACGGGTCTTCCATGCCCCAAATTAAAAGAGTTGGCTTCTGCCAGCGGCTAAAACCAGTTTCTATTTCTGCCATCACGGTTGCCAATTGCAAATTTTTTATGGTAGCAACTAACGCTCTTCCTACCGCAGAACTCTGTAAAAAAGGTTTGCGATAGATAGCTAAATTGTCATCGGCAATCACAAAACCGCTTCCTTTTTCTAGAGTGCGATCGACTAGAAGAGGGTCTTGAGTCAGCATATCTCCGACAAAGGGTGTGCCCCATAATTTCATTTGCCAGGGTAACTTTGCAGTTTTAGATAGAGGAGTATTGAGAATAATTAAACGCTCGATTTGTTCCGGATGAGCTAGGGCATACTGAAGACCTACGGAACCTAAAAAACCCTGAACCACCAAGTGGAATTGTTCTAGTTCTAAAGCAGCAACAAACTCCGCTAAAGCGGCAAGATAAGCTTCTGGAGTATAAGCAAAATCTCGTCGTTCTGGTTTGGCGGAAAAACCCGAACCAATCCAATCGGGTGCGATCGCCCGATATCCTTGTTTGGTTAAAAAAGACAAGACTTCGCGCCAGCCAAAGCTGTGAGCGGGAATTCCATGTAATAGTAAAACTGGAAGGTTATCACTGCTTCCCGATGCTTCCCGATAAAACCATTGCAATTTACCAATATTAATCGTTTTTTCTGTGATAGACATTTTTTTATACACTCAAATCTAAAGTAATTACAAATTCCGATCGCAGAATATACCAGAGAGACTTTAGCTTTTGTAATAAATAATTAAACAGTCTTTTAGCTAAATTTAATCAAAGGAGATTGAGCGTGAACGCAGCGGAAAGAGCCAAAGGCTTAGATATTACTACCAAAATTGCGGCGATCGTCAATTTGTTTAAAGTCCAATTTCCCGATGCTAAAGCTGACCTCAAACCCTGGAACAACGATCCCGATACCCGCGAGTCGATCGATCCCGATTCTATCGACATTGGTTTTCATTTCCCCGGTTGGAGTAGGCGTTTTCAAAGCAGTAGCATTTTGGTCCAGATTCGCTTTCATCAAGACCCCATAGACGGACAAGAACGTCTCATTGGCTTAGAAACTGCTGGATTTAGCTATCAGGGGCAAGCTTGGCGATTTTCCACGGTGGAGAATTGGCAATTTGTGGGTAAGTATCAACCCGCAGCAGAAGTAAAGCAAAAGCTAAAGCTTTTTTGTCGTCAAGTTTTTGAATTGTTTCAGCCGCAAAAATAAGGAAATTTATCCACTGTCTCTCTTTCGTAGCTACAATTGTGACTACTACTATAGATAAAGAGAACCATGAAACTGAAACTAAGAAAGATTGGCAACTCTCTAGGAGCAACTTTTCCCAAAGAAATCCTAGACAAACTGCAAGTAGAGGAAGGAGACACAATTTTTGTCACACAAACCCCCGATGGAGTACAATTAACTGCCTACGACCCCGAATTTGAAGCAGTCATGCAGGCTGCCGAAGACGTTACCCGCCGCTACCGTAACGCCCTACGAGAGTTAGCCAAATGAGCCAGATTGTCTGGCTAACTGAACACCAGGCTAGGGCAATTCACAACCAACAATTAGCTTTATTCGGAGGTGCCGAAGGCATACTCGATGTTGGAAAACTCTCTTCAGCCTTAGCCAAACCCAAGCACATTCAAACCTACAACCCCGATCCCAGCTTATACGAATTAGCGGCAGCATACGCATGGGGACTGGTCAAAAATCACCCCTTTGTTGACGGCAACAAACGTACAGCCTTCGTCATGATGGCAGTGTTCCTGAAAGTGAATGGCATTGATTTGATTGTCCCAGAAACTGAAGTTGTTACCATCATGCTTGCTCTTGCTGCTGGTGAAATGTCTGAAGAACAATTGTCAGCTTGGCTTCAAGAAAGTCTTGAGAAAGGAAGATGAGAGTTAAGCTATTCCTTCAAAAAGGAGTCAGTATGTAGAGACGTTCTATGGAACGTCTCTACATACTGACTCCTAAATTCTGTTTCTGTCTAAGCTGATGTAGCTAAGAAATGAACCATCATATTTTCAATAGTTCGTTGTATGCCCTCTCGACCGTGAAAATTATCTAATCTTTGCCTTAAACTGCCTCCTTCAAATAATAATAAAGTAGGCAAATTGCTTAAACGATAGGCGTTAGCTAATCTGAGGTTTTCATCAGCGTTAATGCTAACTATTTTGAGCGGTCGATCCAAGTCCGTTTTTAACTTGACTAAAAACGGATCGATCGCGCGACATAAACCACACCAAGGAGCCCAAAAAAGGACTAGAACTGGTTGGGAAGATGCTAAAACTTCTTTGTCAAAGGTTTGCTCGCTAACCGAAAGCCACATATCATCAAAATTTATTATTTAATTATTTAAATAGACTTGGGATTATGCTACACCAATTGGGATCGACTGACACACTATTTGAATAAATTACCAGTAGACTCGGGCAGTAGTTTGTATTAACCAGGGATGACCCCACCATAACAAGAGAATAAAACCGAGAACCCCGATATAAGCAGGACGAAAAAACTCTTGCCATTTCAGAGATTGTCGCCCATCAATAATTGCTAGAAAAGGAATTACTGAAGTACGTTGTTTGACAGCAATAAATGCCTCTCCATAACGCTGTTGTAAGCGGCGATCTCCATGCCAAACAGCAAATAAATGATGAGTAATTAAACCTAGAGAAGTAACCAAAGTAAATGTAGTCCCAATCCAAAGAGTATGCGCAATACACCAAATAATTTGTCCTACCATTTGCGGATGTCTGCTAATACGAATAATCCCTGTTTCGTAAAGATGAACTTGAGGTTTTTGAATTGCCGCAATTTCTAACAAGTTAAAGGTTGCCGGATACAGAAAGAAAAAAGAAATAGCCGAGAGCACCCACACAAAAGTTTTCACTCCCTTAACTTGCTGGACTTGCCATAGCTGCCAGCCGTCGTAGCGATGGTTAAAGAAATAGATGATCAGGACAGTGGCAAAAGGGATGCTAACAAGGGCAAACAAAATACGATAAAGTCTCGCCCCAATTTTTTTTTCTGCCCAAGGACGAAGGGCAGCTAAACCACTATGGGTGATGGCAAAACCTAACAGCAGTCCCAAAATAATCCAATGACTGGTACTCAGCCAGCTAACTCCTGTCATAGACATTAATATATAAAGGTTATTTATCATTATCGATGCTATCAATGATTAAAAATAAATAATGATCCCCCTGTTGTGTTACTGTCAAATTGAGTTGAAAAAAAAATTTTATCAATTCTGCTATTGAAATAAATATTTTGTGCTATTTGTGCGCAGTGATTGCTTACTGACAAAATCGCTCGTAAAAGTCTATGTCTGATATTCCTTTTACTTTAGATCAACTCCGAATTCTTAAGGCGATCGCGGCTGAGGGAAGTTTTAAAAAAGCGGCTGATAGTCTCTATGTTTCTCAACCAGCAGTTAGCCTCCAAGTCCAAAATCTCGAAAAACAGCTTAATGTACCTCTTTTCGATCGAGGTGGACGTAGGGCGCAATTGACTGAAGCCGGATATTTATTACTCAGCTATGGAGAAAGAATTATTGCTTTGTGTCAGGAAACTTGTCGGGCGATCGAAGATTTGCAAAATCTCCAAGGCGGCACTCTGATTGTCGGTGCATCCCAAACTACGGGAACTTATCTTATACCTCGCATGATTGGTTTATTTCGCCAAAAGTATCCCGATGTCTCCGTACAATTACAAGTACACTCCACTCGCCGCACTTCCTGGGGAGTAGCTAACGGACAAGTAGACTTAGCGATTATTGGCGGAGAAGTTCCTTCCGAACTGCAAGAAACTCTTAATATCATTCCCTATGCAGAAGATGAGTTAGCCCTAATTTTGCCAGTTTTCCATTCTCTATCTCAGTTAGAAACTATTCAAAAAGAGGATTTGTATAAACTGCAATTTATTACCCTAGATTCTCAATCAACGATTCGCAAAGTAATTGATAAAGTATTAACTCTTTATGAAATCGATCCCAAACGTCTCAAAGTAGAAATGGAACTTAACTCGATTGAAGCTATTAAAAGCGCCGTTCAATCGGGACTGGGGGCTGCTTTTGTCTCGACTACAGCCATTGAAAAAGAATTGCAAATGGGTGTATTGCATCGAGCTAAAATTAAAGATGTTGTCGTCAAACGTACTCTGTCGGTGATTGTCAATCCCAATCGCTACTGTTCTAAAGCAGCAGAAGCTTTTAGCCGAGAAATATTACCACAATTTGCCACTAAAGAGGAATTTAAAACCCTCGACAAACTCTATCAAAATACTGCTGCAAACCTGCGCGAAATGGCTCCCAATCCTTAGCATTGAAATATAAAAAAATAAACTGGTAACAGGAGAGGCTGGGAATAAGCTATCAGGTATTTAATTTGTTGGTTAAGATTGATTTTTATTCGTTGAATAAATACCAAATTAGTAGGAAAATAATTAGCTCCAAATTGCTGCCAAGCCAAAAAGTATTATTTTCTCTTTTGGGCGGTATGTTAATGGGACTAACGCCTGCTCCTCTAAATGCTTGGTATTTAGCCTGGATTGCTTTAGTTCCTCTTTGGCTATTAATTGTTCGGCAGAAAAAACTATTTAAACAATTTAGACAAACATTAGCGATCGCTTTAGCTTGGGGGATTGGCTATCATGGTTTGGCTTTATTTTGGATTACTGGCGTCCATCCCATGACTTGGATGGGAGTACCTTGGTTAGCTAGTCTCGTTATTGCTATTTTTTGTTGGTTATTTATTACTTTTTGGGGAGCAGCATTAGTAGTTTGTTGGTCTATTGGTATGGTTGTTTTTGTTAGTAGGCAACCACAAAGACACGAAGGCACAAAGGTATTTCTCGCTCTTTTATTACGGGTTTTGCTCGGGGTTACTTTCTGGTGCGTGCTAGAAAAGTTGTGGAGTTATAGTCCTCTTTGGTGGAGTTCTTTAGCTTATACTCAAAGTCCGCATAATTTGGCGATATTACAATTAGGTAAAATATCTGGTTGGACTACTGTAACTGCGGCAATTGTTGCAGTTAATGGTTTATTTGCAGAAGCAATTATTCAAATTAAAAATAATAAAATAAAACTCAAAAACAAACAAATATTATTTTTCCTATTTCCTGGACTTTTAGGTATTGGTTTGCATCTAGTTGGTTTGTGGATGTACCAATTACCAGTTACACAAAATAAGGAGGCAATTAAAGTAGGTATTATTCAAGGAAATGTACCCAATGCAATTAAGCTTTACCCCGAAGGATGGCGTAGAGCAATTGAAGGTTATACTACTGGCTATAAAAAGTTAGCAAAAGATGGGGTTGACATCGTTCTGACTCCCGAAACAGCTCTACCTTTTTATTGGGCTAATATTGTTAGCGATCCCGCAAAGCGGATGCTGCCGCACCGCAGTTCTTTTTATCAAGCAGTATTAGCAGAAAAAGTTCCGGCGTGGGTTGGAGCCTTTGGGACTGGAGAGCGAGGTTTTACTAATAGTTTATTTACTCTTACTGGTACCGGAGAAACTTTTAGTCGCTACGACAAATATAAGTTAGTTCCTTTAGGAGAATATATACCCTTAGAACCGATTTTCGGGCGAATTATTAATCGTCTTTCTCCTTTAGATGCTCGTCTAGTTCCGGGTAAACGCAATCAAATATTTTCTACTCCTGTCGGTCAGGCAATTGTCGGCATTTGTTACGAGTCGGCTTTTGGAGAACATTTTCGCCGTCAAGCAGCAGCAGGGGGAGAGTTTATCATTACTGCTTCCAATAATGCTCATTATAGCGCGGCAATGCCTGCTCAACACCATGCTCAAGATGTCATGCGTGCTGTCGAAACCGATCGCTGGTCTGCCAGAGCAACTAATACTGGCCATTCTGGGATTGTAGACCCTCGCGGTCGCACTGTTTGGTTATCCGATCTCGATCGCTATGCAATTTACGCCGGTACGATTTATCGACGGCAAACTCAAACTTTGTACGTGCGTTGGGGCGATTGGTTGATTCCAGTTTTGGTAGTCTTGGGTGCGATAGCCTGGATGAGCGATCGACGGTTGTGAGACAAATGACCGCCAATCGCTAGCTCTAAACTCTTATTGAGCTAAACTTTCTCGACTTAAAGGGACAAAATCGCCGTAAGTAGTTAAAGCGAGTAACATTGGTTCATTTTCTTGAATTAATTTGCCTGTCAGGGCACAACTTTCATCCTTTTGTGCCGTTGCTTCGATTGTGGCGCGAATATCAGAACGGTTAAATTGCGGTCGGTAATCACCGGATTTTTGATGGACGTAGTTCCACAAAATGTCGCGGATCAGGGCTTGATAACCTTGGTTGCCAGATAATTCTTTTAGTTTGTCTTTGAGGTTTTTTTCCAAACGGATGCTGGTTACTTCCATTTCGGTCGTTGATGTACGGGTGATAGTTCTCATGAATTTTTTCCTCGAAATACTAGACATCTTAGTAATACAAGTGTAGTATTAAAAAGAAGCTTTGAACACTACAAGAACAATTCTTCAATGTTACTGACTCCCATCTCCCACCCGATCTTAATTTTCCATCGGCTGTCAGCTGTAGTCGGTGGAGAGTGCTTTTTTGGGAGTCTCAACGAAAACACGGCATATGTATTTTTTGAATTAGAACTTAAAAACATTAAAGGTATAGGCGATCGCTTTAATAGAGACGCAAATATAAACCATATTGAATCATAACTAAGAAAAAAACCGGGAGGTGTAGGCGCAGACTAGCCTTACTAGGATAATTCAAACAGTACCTAGTTTTACATACCCCCTTCAACCAAAGCAGTGGGGGATAGAAACAGTTAGCTAAAATCTAGTAAAATCTGTTATAATCTCTAACTATGGAAAACAGATTTATCAAGATTGGAGCAGCAGCTAACTTGCTAGGCGTGTCAGTAGAAACGTTGCGTAAGT
>JADEWQ010000100.1 GCA_015207585.1 Pleurocapsales cyanobacterium LEGE 06147
GATGTACTTTTGCTTGAGTTCATCAGAGCTATAATGAGGAGCTAAATCAACTTTTCTGGGCATTCTTCTCGAGCAATTCGCTACTTCTTTATTATAAATAGGTTTTGACAATCGGATTTAGTATGACATTTGATATCAAGTCCGTTAACCCGTTAGATAAAAACTTATTATCTAACCACTTCTCAATTTTCTGACCCCTGTACGGACGTTCGCTCTTTAGTGCGCATGATTGCGACAGGTCACGTCTCTACTACTGACTTCTAACCTAAATGTAATTATTCAAGCGGCTTCATATGATTGGTTTTAGCTTGTAGCTTGAAACTTGCTCGGCAAAAGAACCCGCATCATCTGTTTGAGAGATTGTCCTTGTCGTTCTCTTAGAAAGATTAAAGGGATAAGTGCTACCAATCGTAGAAAAGTGGAAAAGATAAATAATTCTGACAAACCGCCCCAATCAGACCATTGAGCGAGAAAGCCGCCAAGGGTAGTACCCAGGGCACCACTAACGCCAGCAATAGCAGCAGCGATCGCAAAATAGGTTGACTGCTGAAATTTAGGAGCGATTTCTAACTGAATGTTCTGGCTACACAAATCTAGCGCAGCCCATGTTCCGCCCCTAAAAAGGTGAAGCAGTGGTAGCCACAGCCAGATGGAAATTGGATTAATGTCTGTTCCCAGCCATAATAATGGTAGGAGTGATGCGAGTATGCCGAGGAGAAACAAAAGGGGACGATTACCGATTCGGTCTGCCAAGCGACCCCACAGAAGCATCATGAGGAGATGAGCCCCAGACATCAGTGCGCTGTAAAAGGTTACCCAACTCACATCTAGATTTAAGGTATCTAATAAGTAGAGATTGAGAAATGGAGCACTGACGTTGACAGCAAACATCCACATACCAAAATAGAGGAGAAAGATCGAAAAATTTTTGTCTCTCAAGGGGTTGCTATCAACATTAATTAGTTCGTTTTGTCGAGAGTTAGTATTTTTAAACTGGCTCTGAGTGTTTTGAGTCGAGCGATCGCTCATTTGCTGTAGTTGAGGATTTACATCAGTCATAAAAAACTGACATCCCAGGCTGAGCAATCCTGCCACGACACCAACAGCCAGAACAACGCCATAACCTTGAAAAGAGCCGCCACGCCATTTAGACACGAGTAAACCTAATAAAGGCATCGTAATCAAAACAGTGAGACTAGCGGCACTATTACGTAATCCAAAATATCGTCCGCGCAACCGCCGGGGAACTATAGTAGCCAGCCAACTCATCCACGATGCACTACCTAATGCACCCAAAACATGACTGATAAATAAAATAGTCAGGGTCCAAGCTATCAACAAATTAGAATTAATTTCTTGCCAACTGGCAATGGCAATTCCCACTGCAAGAATCAGCCAAAGAAGCCGAGAACTTCCGTAAATCCAAAGACAATATTGCTGGCGACTGTTTGTCCGCTCCGATAGACGCGCGCCCCAAGGTTGGAGTAAGTTGACTAACATTGGAATGGAGGAGAGCATCCCAAAAGCGATCGCTCCCGCATCCAATTGAACGAGAAAATTACTCAGCAGTACGCCCCCGGCGATATTAGAGAAGATCGCGGCAAAAATACCATCAATAGTTGAGGCTTGTAAACTCGTACGAAGCTCATTTTTAGAAAACCGAGGATAAGGACGGGCTAGATTAACTGTCGTTTCCGAGCCTGAGTCCTGAGAAATTTCTTGCGTGTCTGGAGGGTTAGTGCATTCTACTTGCACTATTTCAACTGGCACGGACTCCATTGCTAGCCTCTGTATCTGTTTGAGTAGAATTGGTCTATCTTCTCTTGAAAAGTAATATTGTCAATTCTCGTAATTTTAGCTTATATTTTTTAATCCGGATTTATCAAAATTGATTATCAACTGCGCGAGGGGCGCATTAAATCAGTTATCAGTCACCAGGTAAATTAAAAATTTTAATATTATATAAGTCCTAACCTCTTTCCTCTTCTTTAGATTTACTTTATAGATAGCCTCTAAGATTTACTTTATAAATAGGCTCTAAAGAATACTGAATTAGCAGTATTAGTTTTCGTTCACCCTTCTTTCCTATGGAACTATTTTTTTTTGCGTTTGTTCTTTAAAAATTTGGAAACCACGAGCAAGATAATTTGCTAATGCAACAGGATGGTCAAGTGTACAAGTATGTACCCAAACTCGTGAAGCATTCATCTTCCACGCATTCTCTATTGCTACTGTCAAGAAATAACCTCCTAATCCTTTGCCAATAAAACGAGGTAAAAGACCAAAGTAAGCAATTTCGACATCTCCATTGGACTGTGCTTCGAGTTCAAAGTAACCTATAGGAGTTCCAGAAAGATATGCAACCCAAGTTCGCAATTCTGGTCTATCTACCCACTCCTGCCATTGTTGATATGTCCATTCTAATCGGTCGTTCCAATACCAGTTATAACCGACAGATATATAGAAGAAACGATTCAATTCTGGTAATGGAATTTTAGCTTTTTTGATTTCAAAATCATGAATTTCCAGCCTTTTAGGAATTAAAAAGCCTGGATTTTTCATTTCTAAATAATATGTAGTTACTTCACATTCCATATTATTGCAATTCCCAGATTAATGAAGTACAAAAATTTTTTTCCCTTTTCCCCTTTCCCTTTTCCCAAACATAACCAAGGTGTACCTTACTAATACGAGAAACGCTATAGTTCGACTTTGATTAAGAATTTTAAGCTGAAAATAGCAAAAGTCCTCTAACAATAGAGGACTTTTCATCATAGATAGTTAGATCGTTAAGTTGGACAAAAGCAATTGCTATTATCCTAATATCTCTTTCGCTTTAGCAACGACATTATCGACAGTAAAGCCAAACTTTTCTAAGACAACCTTACCAGGAGCAGAAGCACCGAAGGTATCGATACCAATTACCGCGCCTTCATCGCCGACATAACGACACCAGCCCATAGTAGTACCGGCTTCTACTGCCAAGCGTTTTTTAACCCCTTTGGGTATTACAGATTCTTTGTACTCGGCAGTTTGTGCTTCAAACAACTCCCAGCTAGGCATAGAAACTACACGGACTTTTTTACCTTCGCCGCACAATTGTTCTGCTGCTCGGACACAAAGCTGAGTTTCGCTACCGGTACCGATAAGAATAATCTCGGGAGTGCCTTCGCTATCGCTGAGGATATATGCTCCCTTAGTAGTGCCTTCGATAGAACTACCAGCCAAGTTTGGCAAACCTTGACGAGACAGAGCCAGTAAGGTAGGAGCATGGCGATTTTCAATCGCTACTTTGTATGCTCCAGAGGTTTCGTTCCCATCGGCAGGACGAATGACAGTTAAATTAGGAATCGCTCGCAGAGAAGCAATATGTTCTACGGGTTGGTGTGTCGGTCCATCTTCACCTAAGCCAATAGAGTCGTGGGTCATGATCCAAACCGCGCCAGCCTCAGACAAAGCCGAAAGGCGGATGGAGTTACGCATATAATCGGTGAACACTAGGAAGGTAGCACCATAGGGAATTAACCCCGAATTGTGAAGAGCAATACCGTTACAAATTGCTCCCATAGCATGCTCGCGAACGCCAAAACGTATGTTACGGTTTTCGTATTGCCCTTTTTGGAAATCTCCAGATATTTTTATATAGGTGTTGTTAGAGTGAGTAAGGTCAGCCGAACCCCCAATAAGTTCCGGTAAAACAGGAGCTAAAGCATTTAATGTCGCTTCAGAAAATTTGCGAGTGGCTTGTACTTTATCGTCTGGGGTATAAGTGGGTAATGATTTTTCCCATCCTGCAGGTAATTTGCCACTGGTAATGCGCTCGAATTCGGCTGCTTCTTCCGAATATTTTGCTTTATACTGAGCCAAAACTTCATTCCATTCTGCTTCGTAGTTAGCACCTCGTTCCACTGCTTTACGCCAGTGTTTGAGGGCATCTTCGGGAACGACAAAAGGCTCGTATTCCCAACCCAAGTTTTCGCGGGTAGCTTGAACTTCATCGCCACCGAGAGCAGCACCGTGTACGCCTGCTGTATTGGCTTTGTTAGGAGAACCATAACCGATAGTGGTGGTCACCTTAATCAAAGAAGGCTTGTCAGTGACTGCTTTTGCTTCTTTAATAGCTTTAGCGATCGCTTCTAAGTCGGTGTTACCATTTTCTACATGCTGAACGTGCCAACCGTAGGCTTCAAAACGTTTATTTACATCTTCTGTAAAAGCAATGTCGGTAGAACCATCGATCGAGATATGGTTGTCGTCATAAAGAGCAATCAGTTTACCCAAACCCAGGTGTCCGGCAAGAGAGGAAGCTTCGCCAGAAATTCCTTCCATGTTGCAGCCATCTCCCAAGATGACGTAGGTGTAGTGGTCTACCAGCTTGCAATCAGGTTTATTAAATTTGCCAGCTAAATGGGCTTCGGCAATAGCCAAACCAACAGCGTTAGCAATTCCTTGCCCTAGCGGTCCTGTGGTTACTTCTATTCCTTCCGTAATATGATTTTCTGGGTGTCCGGGAGTCTTAGAACCCCACTGACGAAAATTCTTAATTTCTTCGAGACTTACGCTATCATAACCTGTCAGGTAGAGCAAAGCGTATTGTAGCATACAACCATGACCGGCAGAGAGAACAAAGCGATCGCGGTTGAACCAGTTGGGGTTTTTAGGATTGTACCGCATGAAGCGATCCCAGACGACAAAAGCCATTGGAGCAGCTCCCATGGGCAGTCCTGGATGACCGGATTGTGCTTTTTCTACTGCGTCTATGGCGAGAAAGCGAATAGAATTGATGCAAAGTTCCTCGAGTGACTGGGTGGCAACTACCATAATTTTTCTTAAAACTTAACTACGATAAAAAAAGAACATTTTTGCTAACCTAACGGCTGTGAGTTGCCCCAAGGCTAGATCCCATCATCTCATTCTTCGACAATAATGGGCAAGCAAGATGCTTACATTCGAGGTTAGATTGCTAAATTCCATCAGTAAGCTCTAGGACAACTCTATTTAGTTAATTAGCTTGCAATTAGGCAGCCAATTTATTTACATCTAACAAATTTACAACTCCCTGAGTTAAGCATATTTCTTGAAGGCTAAAGTAACGTTATGTCCGCCAAATCCAAAGGAATTAGACAAGGCAACATCCACTCTCTGAGCGCGATTTTGATGAGGTACGTAGTCTAAATCGCATTCGCTATCGGGATTATCTAAGTTAATAGTTGGCGGGATTCTGTTGTTAGCTATCGCCATAACAGTTGCTACTGCCTCAATGCCGCCAGAACCTCCCAGCAGGTGACCTGTCATGGATTTTGTCGAGCTAATCGCTACTTTATAGGCATGTTTGCCGAGAGCTTTTTTAATGGCTCGGGTTTCAGTAACATCATTGGCAGAGGTGCTAGTCCCGTGAGCATTAATATAATTTACTGCTTCTGGTGTTAAACCAGCATCTTTGAGAGCTAACTCCATCGCTCTGGTTGCACCTTGACCTTCAGGCAGGGGAGAAGTCATGTGATAGGCATCGCAGGTCATGCCATAACCAATAATTTCTCCATAAATTTTCGCCCCACGAGCGAGAGCAGATTCTAACTCTTCTAGCAGCAAAATTCCTGCACCTTCTCCCATCACAAAGCCATCGCGATCGCGATCGAAGGGACGACTAGCGCGAGCAGGATCGTCATTGCGAATTGAAAGTGCTTTCATTGAGCCAAAACCTGCCAAACTCAATGGCGTAACTGCAGCTTCCGTTCCTCCACAAATCATTGCTTCGGCATATCCTCTTTGAATTAGACGAAAAGCATCGCCAATTGCATTAGAACCTGCAGCACAAGCCGTTACTGTACAACAGTTAGGACCTTTGGCACCAAGATGTATTGCTGTAAGTCCCGCCGCCATATTCGCAATCATGGTCGGGATCATAAAAGGACTACATTTTTTTGGTCCCTTGGTCAAATATACTTCTTGCTGGTCTTCTAAAACTTTGAGTCCGCCTATCCCCGTCCCGATCAACACGCCTACACTGTCGGCATTGAGATCGTCAATGACAAATTGAGCATCGGCAATGGTCTGTTTGCTGGCTGCCAGTGCGAATTGGGCAAAGCGGTCCATACGCTTTGCTTCTTTACGTTCCATATACTCACAAGGATCGAATTCTTTGACTTCGCCAGCAATCCGACAGGGATGTTGGGAAGCATCAAATAAGGTAATTGGTGCAATACCATTGCGCCCGCTCAACAAACCTTCCCAATATGCTTGTAAATTATTGCCAATGGGGGTAATCGCGCCCAAACCCGTTACCACAACCCGTTTCATTTGCCAATTTGTCATTAGCCTCAATAGTTAAGAAATGTTCTGCTTAGAATGCAGCTTCTCTGGATAAATAAATAGTTTTGGCGGTTGCCAATAAAAAATACAACTTAAGCTTTTGCTTCGATTTCAGCACTAATATGTTCTACTGCTTTACCGACAGTATCTATTTTTTCTGCTACTTCATCGGGAATTTCAATATCAAACTCTTCTTCTAATGCCATAACTAGCTCTACTGTATCTAAAGAATCTGCACCCAGATCGTTAGCAAAGCTAGCTTCAGGTGTAACCTGATCTGCTTCAACCTCTAGTTGTTCGACAACAATTTTTTTGACTTTCTCAAAAACTTCTTGATTCATTGATTTTTTTCCGCTAGTTAACCTATTTTTGTGAACAGGGGGAAACGGGGCGGGCATTACCGTTTCCTCTACGACACGTATTTTTTATCTTATCTGAAAGAGGTACCGATCTGGAGATCGATATAGTCGCTTATTTAATTGGCACTTATAATTAATTTTGATTCATATATGCTTTTTTATTGTTCCTTATTTTGGTACTCTAATTCAACTGGCAAGATAGGAAAATCTTTAGCATGTCAGAAGATTTAGCTGCCAAAGCCGATTACATTTGCGTGCGTATTTTTGTTTCCGGTAAAGTACAGGGAGTTGGCTACCGTTTTTCTACCAGACAACAAGCACAAAATTTAGGAATTAACGGCTGGGTACGCAATCTACCGGATGGTAGAGTTGAGGCAGTGTTAGCCGGCGATCGCCCCACTGTCGAACAGATGATTCAATGGTGTCGTATCGGTCCTGCGGCTGCAGTAGTCAAGAATATAACTGTTGAAGAGATTAAGTCTAGGACGATCGATGGCTTTACCATTAAGTAGTATCCAATAAACAATAATAAATAAAAACTTTCTTGCCTGTATGCAAAGAAAGCTTCTATTTAACTAAATTTATGCTTATATTGCGCAGGAGAAAGAAATTTGAACCAATTTCCTCCTGCCTTAGCCAGTTAATACAAGTCGGCGGAAATAAAGCTACTATTGCAGAGCGACAAAACGCCTATATTAACTAAAAGAAGTCAGGAGTCAGAAGTCAGTAGATAAGAATAAAAGGAATTAATTATCTCCTGTCACCTTCTATCGCTGTCTCCTTATTGACATAATCTTTTTACTTTTGCTTTTTGACTTCCGCGCAACGGTACTAGGTTCTGGGGGTTTTAGCTTGGCGAGCCATTGAGCGGAAACTATCGAGACTCGGACCAGGACGACGACGGGATTGAGTAGGAGAGGGCATTAAATGGTCAGTAGCAAAAGTTTTTTCTGATTCTGCCTCTTTACCATTGCTACTAGTTTTTTCGTACATTAATTTAACCCAAAATGGAGGTTCCCATGAGGAAGCGCTAGCAGCAACAGGAGTATCGGTAGAAGTAGTTTCTGCCGACTGTTTATCTTTGTTTTCAACCTTCTTTTTCTTCTCGGTTTTCTGGGTAGATGCTGCTTTAGCCAGTTCGGATTGTTTTTCTTCTACAGTTTTGTCAGATTTGGATTCGGATTTTTTATCTTTAACAGAAGTAGCAGATTTTGCTTCCTTGCCGTTTGTATCTGCTTGAGTATTTTCGTTTTCCTTGAGTTCTAAATAATATCCGTTGGATTTAGATTTACCGCCAAGGTTCAATAATTTGTTTAGCATTTTGAATGGACTCCTGCGACTGCAATCAATAAAGAAATGATGTTAACTGAGGTAGATAGATTTACCGTTCTGTTATCTGTAACCACTGGTGGGCAACAGAAAATACATCATGAATGATAGATAACAAAAATCTAAGCTGTTTTTTCTTGTCTGATAAGCTTGACTACCGTTTAAAAATCACTCTAATTTTTATCAGCTTGACTCGTCGGTAGAAAGCTTTTTATCGCTTACTCTCTTTTCTGAGAGCTAAGATGTAACAAAATGTTATGCTATTTTAATCAAGCCAGAAAAATAAATTTTTTGCAATTATAGTTTACAAAAATTTACTCGAATTTCCCTGATAAGAATTGTTTTATCCAAAAAATATTAAATTAGGTTAAGTGCAATTCATTTAAGCATCTCGATAAAAAATTATAAGACTTAGAGTTAGGAAACAGGGAACAGTCACCAGTCAACAGTGAATAACTGATAACTAGCTTGAAAATACTTGGTGTCTTTGTGTCTTAAAAGGCTGCACTAGAGGCAAGACACAAAGGGAAAAAGGCTTTTCATATCTGCTGGTCAAAGCAGTTCATGACGGCTACTTAATCCAAACGGTTTTGATGTTAACAAACTCGTGAATTCCTTCAATGCCTAATTCCCGTCCATAGCCCGAACGTTTAATTCCCCCAAAAGGCAAACGGGGGTCAGATTTTACTAAACCGTTAATAAAAACTGCTCCTGCTTCGATTTCGTTAACCAGGCGATCGCGTTCTCGTTCGTCGTTTGTCCAAGCACTCGCTCCCAGTCCAAAAGAGGTACTATTAGCCAATTCAATGGCTTCGTCAATGTTTTTAACCCGAAACAGTAAAGCCACGGGACCAAAAAATTCTTCTGTTGCCCCAGGAGAGTTAGACGGAATATCGGTCAAAATGGTAGGCGGATAATAATTGCCAGGACGATCTGAAAGGGGTTTGCCTCCGATCGCAATTCTTGCTCCTAGTTTGACTGTTTCTTGTACCTGCTGGTCTAATTCTGTCAGGATCGCTGGTGTTGCCAAAGGTCCGATGTCCGTATCTTCTTGTATCGGATCGCCTATTTTTAGAGTTTTATATTTAGCTATTAATTGTTCTTCAAAACGGTCGGCGATCGCATTAACTACAATAAATCTTTTGGCAGCAATACAAGATTGTCCATTATTGAGCATGCGTGCGGTAACGGCAGTAGCTACTGCTTCTTCTAAATTGGCACTTTCAAGCACAATAAACGGATCGCTACCCCCTAGTTCTAAAACAGTTTTTTTGAGCTGTTTCCCTGCTGCTGAGGCGAGGGCAGCTCCCGCAGCTTCGCTTCCAGTCAGAGTAGCGGCTTTAACGCGATCGTCTTTAATAATATCTTCAATTCGATCGGCACCGATCAGCAGGGTTTGAAATACTCCGTCGGGAAAACCTGCTTGTTGAAATATTTCTTCGATAGCTAAGGCGCATTGAGGTACGTTGGAAGCGTGTTTGAGAATTCCCACATTGCCTGCCATTAGTGCGGGTGCAGCAAAGCGAAATACTTGCCAAAAAGGAAAATTCCAAGGCATTACTGCTAAAATTGCGCCGAGGGGTTGGTAACGGACAAAACTTTGGCTGGCATCTGTAGAAGCTGGTACATCAGCGAGAAAACTGGCAGCATGTTCGGCGTAGTAGCGGCATACCCAGGCACATTTTTCCACTTCGGCGATCGCGCTTTTAATTGGTTTGCCCATTTCTGTGGTCATAATTTTGGCAAACCTAACTTTATCTTTTTCTAAAATATCTGCTGCTCGCTCGAGCCACTTGCTTCTTTGTGCTATTGAGTTTTGGCGATATGCTTGAAAAGCGGCTGCGGCTGCGGCTAGCTTGGTTTCTATTTGCTCACTGCTAAGCGGTTCAAAAGTCTGTAATTTTTCTCCCGTTGTCGGATTAATTGTGGCGATCGCCATCTCTACCCCCATCCCAATTTAGCTAGCGACTATATTTTAAGCTTAATTGTTATGTAGCCTTAATGGTTGGTTCTGATAAAAGGTTTAACAAGTTCTATTCATCCCAGAACCGTCGGGCTTCACTCACCTCGACCCGTTTCGAGTCATCCGCGATCTCCAGCAGCCGACCGTAATATTTTGCAGCGGCGGTTTCGTCGTCGGCTGCTCGCGCAGCACGAGCGGCACCCAGCAGCGTGTTGAAGCGTTCCGGCCAGATTTTGTCCGATTCTCGATACGCTGCCAGTGCCTCGGCAGGGCGGTCTAAGTCCATGAGTAAGTCTCCCAATGCTTCGTAAGGCGGTAGCAGTGCCCCGGGAGTGACCGGATGCTTTTCAACAGTGCCTTCTAGCTCCGCAGCCGATCGCATCAGGCGGACGGCTTCTTCCGCATCGCCTTCACTACGCGCAATCCAACCAGCTAGGATCTGGCGATCCACATCAATGTAGGTCGCAAAACTCTTCTCCCCTTCAGCCTTGGCACGCTCCCGAAGCTCTTCGAGCCTTCTTTCAGCCTCCCGAGCAGTTTCGAGATCCCCCGTATGTACGCCACCGAGTCCCCGTGCATACCAAGTCTGGCTTTCTGGCCAGAGTGTCTTATCCCAGGGCAGGTAATCCGGCGTTCTCAGCTCTAGGGCAGCAGCCTCTTCCCATTCGCGCCGTTCGACGACCAGTCGAGCTGGCATGATGGCGGCATGGAAGGCACTAATAAACGACGCTTGATGCTTGTCTTTGCCCATCGCTTCCTCGAATACTGCCTGCGCCTTATCGTCTTCGCCCTGTTGGAGGTAGGCATACAGTAGGTAATCGATCGCATGGATGTAGTGGTGCGAGACGGCACCATTGACAGGCTTCCTAAGGGCTGCATCCGCCGAGCGACGGTTCCAATCGATGACCTCGGGCCAATCGCCCAATCGCACGTAAATGTGAGAGGGCATGTGCAGGGCGTGCGCAACTTCTGGGGCGATCTCTCCGTAGACTTCTACCATGTCCAAAGCATTCTCCGCACGACCGTCGATGTCGGTGGCGTGGATGGAGTAGTGAATGGCACCGGGATGCGTCGGCTCTTCCTCCCAGACCGCGCGCAAGACTTTCTCTGCTTCATCATAAAGTGTATCTCTGTTTTCAGCACCTTCTGCTATTGCTAGCCTCGATAGTCCATAGAGTGCTGCCGTATCAAAGTCATCGGGATTCGCCTCGTAGGCTGCGGTCATGCCTTCGGCCCAGCGATTGATTCGGTCCCAGTAACCCACAGTTTCTGGTTCTCGGAAAAAGCCGGCGGTGGCGTTCACTAGTAAGCGTTCCCGTTCGGTAGCTGGCTCTAGGTCTTGAGCCTTTTGAATTTTGCGCCAGCCTCGCTCGAGTTCTTCTTCGCTGGGACGTTCGGGCCAAAGTGGCTGGAATAGCGTAGTGGCAATTCCCCAATAGGTCATGGCGCATTCTGGATCTGCCTTGGCAATGGCTTCAAATTCCGAGCGAGCCTGCTCGTACATCATGTGATGCATCAGACCTAAAGCTCGGTCAAAATCTTCGCGCACGGCAGGATCGCAAGACACCCTAAAATCCACGGCACCAATTTCTTCGCCAGCAGGCACGGCTTCGTCGTCGTGCCCATGGGTGTGTTGAGCTAGCCCAGAATAGCTGACAGATAATCCTGCTGCAAACAGGAAGGTAGCAATCACTTTGAGCAAACGGTTATTATTCATCATATCTTTCCTCCGTATAGTTATCGGAGCAGTTTGGAATGAGCAGTAGGCGAATCGGACTGCCACTCGATTATGTTTTGGCTTTTTTTCCTTCAACGATACTCGTGCCAAAGTTGTCCTGTATTGGCGTAATGGAAGTCATCTCGAAGCCCGCCGCAGCATATAGTTCCTTCCACTGCTTCTCAGTTCTTTCTTTCCCGCCACCAAAAACAATCATATTCACATCAAGAAACTTTGCTGCGGTGCCGCTCCTGTCGCCTATTGGTGGAAGGACAGCATCGACACATAGCAACCGTCCATCAACTTCCATACTCCTCCTACAGTTTTGGAGAAGCTGAACGCACTGGGTGTCATTTCAATTATAAATAATGTGCTTGAGAATATATTACGTCCGCCTTAGGCACCTCCTCGAACATATTTCCTCCCACTAACTTCACTCTCTGGATAACATTTTCGTTCTCACCTTGCATTTGTTGCCGTACCATGGGGATAAGATCGGGCAACTCAAGCACTATTGCTTGAAGGTGCTTATATTTTTTTAAAAGTGCGATCGCAAGATGTCCGAACCCACCGCCGACATCCACAACTTTTCTGGATTGGGAGAAGTCACAGAACTCCAAGACACCGCGCGTGGAGTTAATGCTGTTTGACTTCATAGCTTCGCCGAAGTCTTCCATCTCCTTGGGGTTGGAACGACAGTAATCCCAATACTCCATTCCAAACAAGACCATCGGTTGAGATTCTCCCGTCCGCAGTGTATTCTCGAGTCCGCTCCAGAATTTCCACCAACTGGCTCCAAAAACCTCTGTCAACTTCTTGACAGACACGGGCGAACGGCTGGTCAATACATTCGACAGCGCGGTTACACTAAAGCGATCATCAGCCGCTTCACTGAAGAACCCCACGCTAGCACATGCGCGCAGGACACGTTCCAAAAACTCGGGTTTGGCATTGACACCAAACTTCTCGGTCAATTCTCGGGCGGTCTGTGGACCATGTTTCTTCAGTAGATCTGGAATATCCAGTCGCGTAAGGGTTGAAATCGCCTGGGACACCCATGCACCCATGACCATCTGCATGACAGTATCCTCCGGTGGGGGCAATCCAGTAGCTGTTTGTCTAGGTCGATCGTTCATAATTTTCTCCTTTCCGTGATGAATTCTTGATAAAAGCAAAAGAATCAAGTTAGCTATAGCTGGTCGATCGGGATTGCATCTACGGGTAACTCAAACGCAATGAATAGAATACAAGGATCGCCTTCGGCACAAAAGCCTTGGTGTGGTAGCTTGGCAGGACCGTAGATGTAGTTTCCAGGTTCGAGAGTCTTAGTTTCCTGTTCGGCATAGGTCAGTTGAAGTTTTCCCGAGACTAAGCTCATGCGTTCCGCTGAAGTGTGCCAATGAGGGGGAATAACAGAGTTTGGAGGCATCTTGAGAAATAGGTCTGAATTTTTCTCGTCAGGATCGCCTTGAAGTACGGCAATTTCACAACCAGCTGGGAAGAACTCTGGGCAAGGTCCCCACTCTAGTTGCGGGTCATCAACCGTCCACACGATCGCTTGTTCTGTTGTTGCCGCCAAAGTCAAAGTCAACGAAAGCAAAAGCACCAGTGTCAGAAAGGAGAATAAAGCTACTTTAGCTAATTGTTTTGGCTCAAAGCGTGTAGATAGCATTTTTCTATACCCAAAATTATGTTGCCATAGAATCAATACTCGCAATTAGCATGAAGCACATTGAGAACTTGATCGCATTATGCTTTGATGGCGGTAACAATGTGTGCGGGTAAACGGAAAGCGACTGTGCCCTCTGATGTAACGAATCTTTGGAGTTCGCTCTCTGCCTCTTGAAGCAGTAGTTGATATTGAGCATCGTCAATCAAATCAGCAAGCGTCCATCCTTTTATGTCAGTGTAGATCCACGAACTAATCGAAGGGAAGCGGGCTATTCCTTCATGTGTTTCGATCTGGACACTAGAAACACCAGCATCAGTGAATAAGGATCGCAAAACCTGTATGTAACCCAACACAAACGGTGCTCGCATCGCGTCTGCGACTTTATCACCGAACAACCTTTCCAATAGTTCAGTGATGGCTGCGTAGCCTGGTGTATTTTCCAGTGAGTCCCAAACAGCTACAGCCATGTACCCGCCCTGTCGCAACACCCTCAGCATCTCTTTGATCGCAGCTTGCCGATTCTCGAAGAACATCAACCCAAACTGAACAAACAACGGCATCGAAACTGTCGCTGTCGAAAGGAAGCCCTTCAGCCCGCCCCTGCCGCCACTCGATCTCAGGCGCTTTGCGCCTAGCAACAACAAGCATCCCTTCGTTTAGATCGAGTCCTATAGCCGAACCGTTTTCTCCAGCTCGATGAGCAACTTCGCGAGTAAGAACACCCGTGCCACAGGCTACATCCAAGATGCGCTGACCAGATGAAATCATTGCCGCGCCCGCTACTCGACTTGCCCACTGCTGAAACAGTGCAGGAACAAAAAACTCTTCGTAAATTTCAGCAGCAGTTCGGGTCACTTGTCTTATTTCGCTTTTACTCATGCTACACCTCCGATCGCCCGTCTTGCCGCCTAACCACAAGATCATTGGCAATGGCAGCAACCACCTCTGCACCACCTAGCCGCTCATATAAAGAGTTGAATCGTATTAAAATCATCCTAGATCGAACTGGTCGGTGAAGTCTTGAAAAAAATTGACCTCGTTACCCATTAACAATATCGCCTGGTATACCTGGAAGGTTGGCAAAATGAGCTTTTTGGTAAGTGGTCGGAGAACAACCAGAGAATGAATGAAACTCCCGCGTGAAGTGGCTCTGATCGCTATAACCACAGATTAGAGCAATCTCACTGAGGGCATAGTCATCTGAAGCAGTTAAAAGCCGATGGGCTTGAGTAAATCGAATCTGGCGTGCTGCTGCTTTCGGCGTCATCCCAATTTGCTCGCGAAAACATTTGGCAAAATGGCGATCGCTCCAGCCGATCGTTTTAGCCAACTGCCGAATTGAAAGACAGCCGCCCTGAGATTCCAGTTGGTTCCACGCCCAGCGAATTTCTGGTCGAACCATGCTATGAGATGTTATGAATTTTTCTACGAGAACCCGATCAATTAGAGAAAATTGCTTTGACCACGAGGATATTTCACTGAGTTGCTCAATCAGCATATTGGCATCCTTGCCCCAAATATTTTCCAGGGCAATGGTTTCTTTAGCAAACTCAGTCAATGCACCCTGAAAGAGTCGATTCGCTGCCCAAGGACGCAAGGCTATCTCAATACAATGTCGTGTTCCGTCATGTTCAGCGAGCAATGGATTTCCATCCAGCCCAACAATAAAAGATTGATAAATCTTGGATTCTGACTTAGATCCAACAGGTTTAATTCGCAGGTAATCGCCAAATCCTAAGACAAGAATCACTCGCGCCCTAGGAACTTGCAGGCGACACACCGATTGCCCTAAATCTTCGCGATAGCCATTGTAATAATTAATAAAACTCCTCAAATTAGGGGATGGCGTTCCTGCCACATGTTCCCAGATAGAAACGTCTGAATGGGTCAATACTGATTTTTTGACCACAATCATCGTAAATTCATAGCTTTTTCTAATCTAAAAGTCCATTTTAGATCGATAAGCTTTTGTGTTTTAAATTCAGGCGATCGCTCTTCAATCCAACTCGATAAACTTACTGCTATACTTCGAGGAATAAACATGCAGAGATCTCGAAATATAGTGGTTCTTATTTTGATGAGGTATAAAATTTTTAATTAAATTTTCAGAGTCAATTATTATTCCTTTTCTTAATCTCAATCAAGGTCTATTTTACTAAAAAAAAAGACCCTCTAATAGCCTATAGATTGTTAAATTACCTCAAAAAGCTGTTTCAGCTATAAAGATAAAGAGCAAGATTAGATATACCTTGATTATCATCTGCTGTCAGATACTCTTCTAATTGAGCTAATTTTATTTCATGTTCTTGTTCGGTATATTTTTCTTCTGATTTACTAATAGATTTAGCAGAAAAATGACCGTAAACAAATCCTAAGAAGCCTAAATGTTTACTCATAAGTTTTTTCTCTAATCGCTTATAGTAAATAATTTTGCTTCTCTTTATTAAAAAATGGTAGAGAAAGAATACAGAAATCAAAAAAACAATTTCTGATAAAGAAATTATAGTTATCTTAAATTTTTTATTAAAAAAGCACTAAACCTTATAGCGATTAAGTTTGGCATTTCAGTGTATTCAACTCTAAAATGATGATTTCACGCAAATGAGCATTGCCACAACCTCTGACAGAGCAAATTAATTTACAAAAGTTAAAGTATCATTTTCCAAACTATAAAACTATAGATGATTGAGAAAATAACTACCGATGTTCTCGTTATTGGTGGTGGTACGGGAGCGACAGCAGCCGCAATTCAATCTGCCCGTTGTGGTGTTAAAACCGTTTTAGTTAGCGAATTCCCCTGGTTGGGAGGAATGCTAACCGCCGCAGGAGTATCAGCCCCCGATGGTAATGAGTTAGTAGCTTGGCAAACGGGAATTTGGGGAGCATTTCTGAAGGCGTTAAGACAAAGACAACCAGGAGGACTAGATAATGCTTGGGTAAGTATGTTTACTTACCATCCTCGTCTCGGTGCAGAAATTTTTGCTGATTGGGCACGGCAACTACCAAATCTTCAGTGGATTAGTGGCTATAGACCATTAGAAGTTTTAAAACAAGAAAATCGTGTTGAAGGAGTCAGATTTGCCGATTTTCTTGTAGAAGCCAAGATTACCATAGATGGTACGGAATTAGGAGATTTACTGGCTTTAGCAGAAATACCGCACCGTTGGGGTTGGGAACTACAAGCAGAATTTAATGAACCTAGTGCCCCCGTTTCTTGCAATCAATTAATAGATCGATATCCCATTCAAGCCCCTACTTGGGTAGTTATTCTCCAAGATTACGGTGACAGTCAAGCCTCAATTATCTCCCCCTCTCCAAGTCTCCCCCTCTCCAAGTCCCCTTTCCCTGATGCATGGGATAACTACGGCGCTGACAAATTCCTTAATTATGGACGGCTACCCGGGGAATTGTTTATGATTAACTGGCCCATTCATGGCAATGACTATGGGAAAAAATTGGGGCGATTAGTAGAATCAGAAGCATCGCGCAAGCAGTTTTTACAAGAAGCTTACTGGCATAGTCTAGATTTTGCCTGTTATATTCAATCACAATTAAGAAAATCCTATGGTCTAGCCAAAAATATCTTTCCTCATGGTCTTGGAGAGGGGGCTTTTGCTTTACATCCTTATTATCGGGAAAGCCGCAGACTAGAGGGAATAGTAACAGTAACAGAACAGGATATTTTGCCTATTAATAATGGTTATGTAGCCCCATTGCCTCTAACGGCAGCAGGAGAAGTTAGCGCGGTTGCCATTGGCAACTATCCTAACGATCATCATTATCCTGAAGTAGAATTTCCTCTCCAACCTAAATCTATTCGCTGGGGAGGACGTTGGACGGGCACTCCTTTTACTATCCCCTACGGTGCTTTAGTACCAAAATCTACAGAAGGTTTATTAGTTTGTGAAAAAAATATCTCTGTTTCCCATATTGCCAACGGCAGTACTCGTTTACAACCAGTGGTCATGAATATCGGACAGGCAGCAGGTATGGCGGCTGCTTTGTGTATCGAGTTCAATTGTCAGCCTGGGGAGTTACCCGTTAGAAAAGTTCAAGAAACATTATTAACGGATAAATTTGCTCCCGCCGCAGTTATTCCTTTATTTAATTTACCTCCAGAACATCCCGATTGGTTGTATTGGCAACGTTATTATTTAGAGCATCCAGAAGAATATCCCCTTGATGGAAATTGTCCTTCTAGTAATTATTTAGTTTCAGGAACAAACACAGGGGATCTTTATCGAGGTATTTTTCAGCACAATGGCGAAAAGTTCGCTCCTTGCCGTCGCGGTGCGGCAGCACCCGCAAAGCGGGATCGCGAGTATAGCATTACTCTCACAGAACCAATTGCACGAGCAGGACAAGCTTGGCAACTAATTACTTTACATCCTGAAGTCGCTCGACAATTTGAAACTTGGAAACAAGGACAGTTAGTTTCTGTTGTAGGACGTTGTAATATCTCTGGTGGATGGTTAGTAGCAGAGATGATAGTAGATTAAGCTCATCCCACCCAATCACCCCTTTGGGATTTCACGTCATTAGTCATTGGTCATTGATACAAAGGACAAACAACAAAGGACAAATGACTATCCCTAGAAGGAATGGACGCTCGATCGCTTTCTGTAAAAATTAAGATGATTCTTGCGCCTCTCTGGCACGGCGAATTTCTCTAGTAGCAGCTTCGTGTTCGGCAAGAGTTTTACTAAACACGTGGGTGCCATCATAACGAGCAACAAAATAGAGGTATTCCGTTTCTTCCGGATCGAGAGTAGCTTTGAGGCTAGCTATTGCCGGACTGGCGATCGCTGTCGGCGGTAAACCAAAATTTAAATAGGTGTTATAGGGAGAAGGAGTTCCTACTTCAGCGTAAGTAAGGGGGCGATCGGCAGTTTGTCTGATGCCCAAACCATATTCTACGGTAGGATCGGCTTCCAGTCTCATTCCCCGCCGCAGTCTTTGGGTGAAAACTCCAGCGATCAGACGGCGTTCATCCCCTACTACTGATTCTTTCTCAACGATACTAGCTAGAGTTACCCAATCACGAAGACTTAAATCTGTTTGCGCTTGTTGATAGACGGGAAGAGCAATTTGTTGAAAGCGATCCAGCATTTGGTTGACGATCGCTTGAGGTTCTCTAAGGCGATCGCTAGAAAGTTTGTAGGTATCTGGATATAAAAATCCTTCTAGATGGGGTAAATTCTCCGGTAACCAAGGGTATTGGTCGTAGGGAATCTGGCTGGCAGCCTGTTCAAACTCTGCGGCAGAAAAGTAGCCTAAAGATTCAAAGTATTTTCCCATTTGTTGAATCGACCACCCTTCGGGAATAGTAAAAGTAGTCTGCATGACCTCTCCCCGCCAAATTTTGGTAGCGATGACGGGTAAAGAATCGTGGGGAGAGAGTAGATAAGTACCTGCTTTAAAACCTCCGTCGGGGTCTTGCTTTTGTTGCCACCACACCCATAGCCTCCAGGCATTTGTCGAATTAATTAAACCAGCTTCGGCTAGTTTGGCACCAATTTGTTGTCCCGATGCTCCTGAGGGAACATAAAATTGAACCTTCTTTTCAGCAGCGTTAACAGCTACATTATTCCCTGCTACTGGAGCAATTCCTTGTCTCCACCACGACCATCCTTGCCAGATAAAAATACCAACTGCTAAAGTTAGAAAAGTAGAGAATAAAGGAACTCTAGATTTTTTTTGGTCAATTTTCATCAAATTTGTCGTTCTTAATTTAGCATTTAGTTTCTGACTGCTTTGGTTTATTCTAGATCTTCAAACAATAACTCTTCGAGTATGGGTTGAAATTCTTCTTCATCAGGAGAAACAAGTTCTAATTTGTTCTCTAAATTGTAGCGACCAAAAAATAATAAGGGTGTTAAAGGAGTATAAATAGAATATTTTTGTTTACCGTGATAAAAACTAGCTAAAAACTGTAATTCTTCCGGTTCCAGTTGGCTGTCCTCTTCATCGAGATTCAAGGTCAAAATCTGCTCTTCTTCGATGGGAGGTAGTTCTCCGGTAGCAGTTAGAGTAAAAGCGGTATGCTTGAGAAAAAGATTTTGTTCGGCCAAAACCGCTTTGGCATCGGCAAAAACCTCTTCTATTGCTTCTTCATCTTCGAGCATCACTGCTTCTACGACTTCTTCCTCGTCATCTTCCTCATCCCAACTCATGATTACTATAGGTATGTCTACTGGCGACAGAAGGAGATAAGTCATTCCGTCTGACTCCACAGCCTGTTCGATATAACACACTAGCGATCGCCCACTTTCGTCTTTGAGCATTGCCGTATCCCCTTCGTATTGCTCATTTTCTTTATCAAATGGAGATGAAGCCATAATCAACGCATCAAAACCCGCACAAATTAACTGTAAACTTCAGAATATCATTGGGAGAATACCATTGGGGAATTGGACAGTTAGAGCAGAAGTCAGAAGTATAATTCTTAAACTGCAAGTAATTAAGTTGAAGGTTGAATATTCAATTGAGAATTGTTAAACCAATCATACCGATACAGATGTTTGGCAATGACTACATCCGTCAAGTTGTATTGCAAGGGTGTAATAGTAATGTAGCCGTCGCGGATTGCCTGAACATCAGTGAGAATATGGGGCGGAAGATTGGGGTCTTCTGGCTGAGGGATATCTTCGATAATCTCTCCCGCCAGCCAATAGTAACTCTTGCCACGGGGGTCTAACCGCTGCTGAAAGTTTTCGATATAACGACGCAATCCCTGTCTAGTGATTGTAACTCCAGCGATTTCTTCAGCTGCTAAGGGGGGAATATTGACACTGAGTAAAGTAGCTTGAGGTAATCCTACCAAGGTTAACTGCCCAATTAACTGACGGGTAAAATTAGCTGCCGTTTGAAATTCATCACAAGTAAAACTAGCCAGACTGATGGCGATACTAGGAATTCCTTCGAGCATTCCTTCCATGGCGGCGGAAACTGTTCCGGAATAAAGAATGTCCGTGCCGAGATTGGGTCCGTGATTAATCCCAGAAAGCACGAAATCGGGACGGCTATCTAGAACTGCATTGAGCGCAAATTTAACACAATCGGCGGGAGTTCCCGAACAAGACCAAGCGGTGACTGCAGGGTGAAAGACCGAATTAACTTCCTCTGCTCGAATGGGTTGATGTAGAGTAAGTCCGTGTCCGGTAGCCGAACGTTCTCGATCCGGACAAACTACCGTCACTTGGTGACCGGCTTTTGCCAAAGTATTGGCTAGAGTTCGAACACCGACGGCAAAAATTCCATCGTCATTACTAATCAGTATTTTCAGAGTTAGAGCCGATTTATTTTCAATCATTTGTAAGGCGGTCAATAAAAAATAACTGCAAGTCTTCTCGTTCAATAATTACGTACTGGCAACTGATTTCGATAAACTGGTTATGAACAGACGCGGATAATATGATTAATCACTCAAAATTGTAGGCGATCGAGTAATGAGTACGTCTCCCAATCAGCTAGAAACCCAATTACAACAATTACAACGAGAAGCGGTCGAAGCGATCGCGGCAACTTCTACTTTAGAGGAATTAGAATCAATAAGAGTTAGTTATTTAGGTAAAAAAGGACAATTATCTCAGATTTTGCGGGGTATGGGCAAGTTAAGTCCCCAGGAAAGACCTCGCATCGGAGCCTTAGCCAATGAAGTAAAAGAAACCTTACAAGTCAATTTAGATAATAGACATCAAGCCTTACAACAAGCACGGATCGAGGAACAACTCCAAGCAGAAACTCTTGATGTAACCATGCCTGGAGTCAGTCGTCCCTTGGGGCATATTCATCCCATAAATAGTATTATTGACAGAATTTTAGAGATTTTTGTGGGTTTAGGCTATACTGTAGCCACTGGTCCTCATATAGAAACAGATTACTACAATTTTGAGGCTCTTAATACTCCCGTAGATCATCCAGCCAGGGATATGCAGGATACTTTTTATCTTCCTGAAGGAAGTTTATTACGCACCCACACTTCGTCAGTGCAAATTCGCTACATGGAAACTCACCAGCCTCCCGTGCGTATTGTTGCTCCAGGTCGCTGCTATCGCAGAGATACTGTTGATGCTACTCACTCTGCTACTTTTCATCAGATAGAAATATTGGCAGTAGATAAAGGATTGAGATTTACCGATCTTAAAGGCACAATTAAAGAATTCATCCGCCAAATGTTTGGGGAAGAACTACCAATACTCTTTCGCGCTAGTTATTTTCCTTTTACCGAACCTTCAGCAGAAGTGGACGTACAGTGGAAAGGCAAATGGTTGGAGGTTTTGGGATGCGGTATGGTCGATCCTAACGTGCTCAAAGCTGTCGGTTATGACCCCGAAATTTATACTGGCTTTGCTGCCGGTCTTGGAGTAGAAAGGTTTGCTATGGTATTACACGAGATAGATGATATTCGTCGCCTCTACAATAGTGATTTGCGCTTTCTCAAGCAGTTTTAATCAGTTACCAGTTATCAGTTATCACTTATTAGATGTTGGATGGTAGGTGTTAGGTAGATTATTATTTAACCTGAAACCTAATACCTATTAGTGACAAGTTAAGCGTGAAAGCTAGTTGTCAAGAGGGAAAAGGAGATAAATCGAGAGGTAGTTTGGCTCGTTTCGGGCGAGGGGATTTAACTATCCCCAAATCGCGATTTTC
>JADEWQ010000101.1 GCA_015207585.1 Pleurocapsales cyanobacterium LEGE 06147
ATCCGTAATGTGCTTTGAACTGCCATGTTCAGTTAGCTCAGGTTACGTTTTCCGCACAGGCTAGACAACTGTTTTGTCCTGCTGGAACTAATTGGCATTTAGTTCTTTGCAAGCCCCCGCTAAATTGTTCTTAGCCATTAGCGGTGGGTAGTTGACTTTGCATGGCAGCGTCAATGCCACGTTTATCTGTGCGGATTTTATCAGTTTATACGTGGCGTTAGAGGTAATTAGTATTGCCGCGTTTCTCTTAATTGCCTATCCCCGAACCGACTGATCGATTTGGGTGGGTTTGCGCTATCTCTTTGTCAGCAACACGGCAATGCTGTTTTATCTGATTGGCGCGGTGCTGGTTTATCAGGCTCATCATTCCTTTCATTTTGCAGGTTTGCGCGGCGCGCCGCTCGAGGCGATCGCCCTCATCTTCCTAGGACTATTGACAAAGGGTGGAGTCTTTGTATCGGGATTGTGGTCACCGTTGACTAACTCGGAATCGGAGACACCGATGTCAGCCTTGCTGTCGGGAATTGTGGAAAAAGCCAGGGTCTTTCCCCTGGTGCGTTGCGCTCTGATGTTGGATGAGATCGATCCCATAGTCAGAATTGTCGCCCTGGGAACAGTTCTTCTGGGAGTGTTCTATGCAATCTTTGAAAAGGATACCAAGCGCACGCTAGCGTTTAGCACGATTTCGCAGTTAGGCTGGATACTCGCCGCACCGGGCGTAGGCAGCTTTTATGCCTTGGCACACGGGCTGGCTAAATCGTCGCTCTTCCTAATAGTAGGTGCCTTACCGAGCCGAAACTTTAAGGAGTTGCAACAGCAGTCAATCAATACCGCGCTCTGGATTGCCCTGGTTATGGCAAGCCTCTCGATATCAGGCTTTTCCTTGTTTGCTGGCTTTGGGGCAAAGAGGTTAACTCTGGAGAATCTGGTGCCGTGGCAAGCGATCGCCATGAATGTTGGGGCTGTCGGAACGGCGATCGTGTATGCCAAATTCATCTTTCTTCCCCATAAACAACTGGCGTTACACCATGATGAAATGGTTAAGGTTGACGAGGAGACAGGGAGAGGAAGAGACACTGGGAAGAAGATACAGCCTGGTTTTTGGTGGTCAATGACGATCTTACTCGGCGGATTAATTGCGGCAAATGGTGTTTATTACGAAGCTTATACCGTAAACAATATTGTCAAATCACTGGTAATTATTGCTATTGGCTGGCTGGCATACCTTTTAATTTTTAAGAAGTTAGCGATTAAGTTACCGACGGCGATCGAAGAGTTCGATCATTTGATTGGGGTTATGGCTTTAATGATAATCTTACTCTTCTGGACAGTATGGACGCGATCGCTTATTTTTAAGCTATTAGCTTTTAGCTTTTTGTCTACACACTAACAGCTTTTTGACTTTTAACCGCGGAAGGCGGTGGCGTGCCGTCTCCGGAGGGGCTGTGTCTGCAAAGACGCTGCTGCTGCGCTAGTTGGGCGAAGGCAGACTCACCGCCTCACTACGCGGAGCGTTTCTTGCCGGAATTGAATTCCGGCTTCCGTCCGGTTTATAAGCCCTGTGACGGCGTACCTGTCCCTTAGCGAATTTTTACTTCCGCTTTGTTGCTTATTTGGCAACCCCTAATTTAGCAATACCCGAAAATCGGATTCATAAGCTTTGTTTAGTTATGAGATTAAGAAACTTCAAGCTATAAAATATTGCTTTTTTTAATTATTATTGTACAATCTATACATAGATTAAAATAAATCATTTATTTTTTCCGATAGATTTCAATCAATAAATACACTCTTGAGATTTTAGGTAATAATTCAGGTTTTAAGTTTTAGATAACTTAAAAAAAATAGTAGTTAGCAAAAAAATGGATATGAATTATTTATTTACCGAACAAGATACGGTTTTAGTCTTATGTTTTCTCGTATATGCAGGATTAACTTTTGTTCAATTGCAAAAAATGCTTGTCTTAAGTCAACTTGGTCGGTCTATTTCACCTCGCAGAAGTCTTTGGCTAGTTGCCAGGGTAGTTCTGATATTGCCTTTATTGTGGACAGTTAAATATTTTATTTAATTTAAACGTTAATTAATTGGTCTAAAAAATAGCAATTCATCAGTTGAGTTTTATGTTAGAAGCTTGTATATTTGCCACTGTATTATGTGGATTTTTCGGTATCATCTTTAAGAAAAATCTGGTAATGAAAATCATCTCGATGGATATCATGAGTACTGGGGTTATTGCCTATTATGTGCTAGTGGCATCGCGGGATGGTTTGTTTACACCAATTGCAGCCAACGCCAACAATGTTGCTTACTCCGATCCCGTCCCCCAGGCGGTTATATTGACGGCGATTGTCATTGGCTTTTCGATTCAAGCTTTGATGCTGGTAGGTGTTATGAAGTTGGCAAAGGATAATCCCACTCTAGAAACTAGCGCGATCGAAGAAAATAACACGCCATGACCAATATTACGATCGCCTGGATGGCATTACCATTTTTTGTCGGGTTCGTTATTTATCTGCTACCTAAACTCGGTCGCTTCCTCGCACTAGCAATGGCATTAGTTTCTGCTAGCTATGCCTTGCAGATATTTTTAGAGCAATCGCCTTTAGATATACAGTTACTAGATAATTTTGGCGTTACTTTAGCCATCGATGAACTGAGTGGCTTTTTTATTTTAACTAATGCTTTAGTGAGCGCCTCCGTTATTCTTTACTGTTGGGGTAGCGATAAAACGGCTTTTTTTTATATGCAGACCATTATTCTGCATGGCAGTGTTAACGCCACTTTTATTTGTGCGGATTTTATTAGTCTATACGTAGCGTTAGAAGTAATCAGTATTGCTGCGTTTCTCTTAATTGCTTATCCCCGAAGCGATCGCTCTATTTGGATAGGATTGCGCTATCTCTTTGTCAGCAATACGGCAATGCTATTTTATCTGGTGGGGGCGGTGCTGGTCTATCAAGCCCATCATTCCTTTCATTTTGCCGGTTTGCGAGGTGCGCCGCTCGAGGCGATCGCCCTAATTTTGTTGGGATTATTAGTTAAGGGGGGTGTCTTTATATCGGGCTTGTGGCTGCCCTTAACCCACTCCGAATCAGAAACACCAGTATCGGCGATGCTTTCTGGTGTTGTAATCAAGGCGGGTGTCTTTCCCCTGGTGCGTTGTGCGCTGATGTTAGAGGAAATCGATCCCATCGTTAGGTTTTTTGGTGTGAGTACAGCACTTTTAGGAGTGGGCTATGCCGTATTGGAAAAAGATACTAAGCGGATGCTGGCATTTAGCACCATTTCCCAGTTAGGTTTTGTCCTCGCTGCGCCAGTAGTAGGTGGTTTTTATGCTTTGACTCACGGTTTAGTTAAATCTGCACTGTTTTTGATTGCTGGTGTTTTACCCAGCCGTAACTTTGAAAAATTACAGTATAAGCCTATTGATACCCGAATTTGGATTGCTTTAGTTATCGCTAGTTTTTCTATCTCTGGCTTTCCTCTACTGTCTGGCTTTGGGGCAAAGGTGTTAACCAATAATAATTTATTGCCCTGGCAAATTATTGCTATGAACATTGCTGCACTAGGGACAGCAATTGCCTTTGCTAAATTCATCTTTCTTCCCCATAAACAACTGGCGTTACACCATGATGAAATGGTTAAGGTTGACGAGAAGACAGGGCGAGAAGGAGACACTGGGAAGAAGATACAGCCTGGTTTTTGGTGGGCTATGACGATCTTACTCGGCGGATTAATTGCGGCAAATGGTGTTTATTACGAAGCTTATACCGTAAACAATATTGTCAAACCACTGGTAATTATTGCTATTGCCTGGCTGGCATACTTTTTAATTTTTAAAAAGTCAACGATTAAGTTATCGAGAGCGATCGAAAAATTCGATCATCTGATTGGGGTTATGGCTGTAATGTTAATCTTACTCTTCTGGATAGTATGGACACGATCGCCTATTTCAATATAATACTGCGACTGGCAATTTGGTTTTTACTCACCGCCGATTTCAGTCTGGCAAATATTATCATCGGTGTCAGTATCGCCTTTTTATTGCCCCGCAGCTATACATCCCCAGGAAAGTTAAAAGATTGGCTGCGGGTGTTGTGGGAGATCGTTATTGCAATCCCCCAGGCATATATAGAAGCGATCCAAATTATGCTTCTTCCCCATAATCAAGAAGAGATCGTCTTAGAAAGAGTCAAACCTCAACGAACACCAGGACTTATATTTCTGGATATATTTTTGATTACCTTTACTCCCAAAACCATTGTCTTAAAATATCACGAACGGGGCTGGTACGAAGTACACCGAGTTCGACGAGGAAAAAGACATAACAAAGATATTGAAAGATCGAGTTTGATGGAGAAAAGCAATGAAGAAATGACACAGTGAAATTATTAAAGTAAGTTGCTAATTACAAAGATTGGCGAGGCAATAAGCTTAGATACATTTACCTTATGTTTATTCGTAATCAAAAAACGTAAAAATATTATTCTTAGTAATTTAATGAATTTAAGTTAGATGCTAGTATGGATTTAACAATAAAAAAATGTTCTTATAAGAACATTTTTAAGAATGAAAACAAGCAAGCATTGAGAGAAAAATGCCCCTTCAATCGGTGTTTGTTTTTTTGGCTATCAATCTACTCTTTTCTTTTAAAGACCTCTTATTTGGTCTAATTTCTTTCACTAAAGACGTTTATTTGATGCAAAAAAGTTCTTATGTGAACATTTTTGTGTAATTAATTTATAGTAATTGCCAAATAGATTTAAAAAATAATTAGAAAAAAAGACCTTTACTTGTAATCGCAGTGCTATATTTTTCAATTTTGTAACACTAAGGAAGCAAAGATGGACTCGATCTTAATTGCCATGATTTTGGCTTTGCTCATACCGATTTATGAAGCTTGGCAGGATGATAATATCTGGCAAAAAATGCTTGCATTTGCCAGTATTGCTACCAAAACCTCAATTATGATGCTTTTTATATCTGTTTTACGGCATGATTGGTCGATTGGGGTAGTGGCAATCATTATCCTGAGTGTGGGTAATGCGGGATTAATGCTACTGGCACATTTAATCAAACGGATGAACCAAGTATGATTGAAATTTTAAGTTATATCTGTATAGTTATCGGAATTATCTTCTGGTTTTGGGGAACATTACCCCTGATAGGAAACAGATCGGTTTTATTTAAACTTCACAGTCTTTCCGTTGCCGATACTCTTGGCTCAATGAGTATTATCATCGGTTTACTGCTAAAGATACCTAGTGAATGGTCGCTGTTACTCCTAGCAATTATTTCCTTGGCAATCTGGAATACGGTGTTGGGGTATGTCTTGGCATACTGTTCTAGTAGCGGGGGGAACAATGACTGATAGCTATATTTATGTCATCATCGCCCTGCTACCTTTAGCAGCTTTGATGCTGGTATTTCAAGTCAATCCCTACCATGCCTTAGTAATCAGAGCCATCTTAGGCGCAGTAGCAGCACTAGTATATGCGGTTTTAGGGGCGGCAGATGTGGCTTTAACCGAAGCCTTGGTAGGTACGATGCTAGCAATTACTCTTTATGTGGTTGCAGTTCGTTCTTCTTTAGTTATGCGTCTGGGGATACTCAAAGTTCCGCCGGAATCTCTTCCGGCGGCCGCTTTGAGCTTGCTCAAAACTAAGTTGCATTCAGATGTAGAACTTGAGTTAGCAGACACGGGGACGCAGGGACCCCGAGATGCGGAGATGAATAATCTTGGCTTTATTAAGACAATTCAGTATCAAAAATTAGAGGCAGAAAGAGAGAGTTATTTTGAAGAACTAATAGCTAATCTCAGAAAAATTATTAATAAACATCATTTGCGTCTTGAATTAGTCGAATACCCCAATCTGCAAGCTTTAGAACAGGCATTAATGGCTAAAGAAGTTCACGCTATCTTTACCATACCAGAACAATTAGAACCAGACAGCGAACGAAACGATCGCATTACAATCAGAGTTCGTCGTCTGTTTGAGATTATACAAACTGAGCTAACCTCTCCAGGAACAATCCTGACCTATATAACTGTACCCAACGTGGAGGACAAACATTAATGAAGTGGGTCTATATTGTGGCGGGAATAGCATTGTTCGTCAAAATTCTCATCATGCCCAATCCAGCAGCAGAATGGGAGGAAGTTTCCATTGTTGAATCAATAGTAGAGGATAGTGGAGTACCTAATGCGGTTTCTGGCATCATTTTTAGGAATCGGCTCTATGACACGATTTTTGAAGTGGTGGTATTTACGATCGCGATTTTAGGCGCGCGTTTTCTGCTAGCAAATGAACAACCTACTGAAATAGTTTATCAATTCAGCGATCGCCCTTCAATTGTGCTGGCGCGTCTGGGGGCAACTATTGCTGCACTGGTGAGTATCGAACTGGCAATTCGGGGACATCTCAGTCCTGGCGGTGGTTTTGCGGCTGGGGTAGCTGGGGGAACTGCGATCGGTCTAATTGCCATTACCTCCGATTCTCAATGGATGGAAGAAATATATAAAAAATGGAATGCTGCTATTTGGGAAAAGGTTTCAGTTCTGGTTTTTATCTTGTTGGCGGTTATAACCCTAATTGGATGGGAATTGCCTCAGGGAGAATTAGGCACGCTCTTTAGTGGTGGGGTTATTCCCTTACTTAATATCCTGGTGGCAATAAAAGTTGCATTGGGTTCGTGGGCAGTTGTTTTACTGTTTATTCGTTATCGTGGATTACTTTAAAACTATTCTCTGTTCCCTAATTATTGTTGTCCTCTCTGTAGTTGTTGTGTCTGACAATAATTACCCAACCACGACAGTCCAGTTAGCGATCGCATGGGAGTTACAAATAAATCTGTTTCTGGTAGCTTAAGAATGATTTGCTCTCCAGGAACTCCTAAACCGAGCCATTGTAGCAGAGAAGATAAGTCTTCGGGGTTAAAATTAAAGCGGCAAAATCCATTAAGCCAAGCAATCTGATTTGTCAGTGGTTGTAGAGCTTCTGCTCTTACCAAATTAATTGTTCGTTGTACTTCGGGCGACTCTTGAGCGACTAAATTTTCTTGTCCAGTTCCCAAACCAGCAGCCAATTCTATACTTTCATAAAATACGGGCAGGATAAAATTTTCTACTAACCCTACTACGCCGTTAATAATTGAGACGAATTGACCTGCTTGCAGCTCGATAGTTACTTCTCCATTAACGTTAGATACTCTGACAGGACCAGCAGGACTATTGGTTAAAACACCAATTAAGGAAGCGTTGCGGTTAGAATCGTGTTGTACGAACAGGGCAGTTCCCTGAGAAAATATTCTTGCCTCTGGTGTATTAATGGTACTTTCTCCTTGTCCGGGACGAATCATAATCAAAGCAGCACCACTGGTTAACTCAAAGCTACGTCTTCCTGGTAGGAAACGAAAAATAGTTCCGGCTCCAGTTCTGACTAAAGTTCCTTCATTAAAAATAAGTTCGGCGCGAGAATTTGCCCCCGTGCGAACGGCATCTTGAGGAACGATCGCTTCACCCAGTTTAGCCGGATTCCAAACGGGTTGATTTTGGCGATTGAGATCGACTTGATTGCGTATTCTATAAATTTCTCCACGCTCGACAGCAGATTGAGCTAAAACTGGATTTAACCATAAGCTTATCCACAGAATGCTCGTCAAAAGATGAAAAATCTTAAGCTTCCAAATTTTTTTTAAATTAATTGTTTTTTTATTACTCATTTGTTTGTCAAAACACTCTTTTCTTAAGAGAAAATTTCTTTAATAGGAGAAAGAGTGCCCCATTGTCGCGGTAAAAATTTTCGCACTCAAAGGTTTGCGGTGAATAGCTCAATTTTGAAAACTGCTGCATAAAGATAAAAAAACAGACGTATTTCAATATTAAAGGTAAGTTGAACCCAATTGAGTCAAACTAGCTGCATAAATAAACAAAAGCAGTCATAAGTTACTAGCAAAGGGTTTTTCCTGTACCGAAAAAAATACGCACGATTTAGCCTGTTACCGCAGAGTACCGTGCGCCGATCTACCTTAGCAATAAACGAATTAATTTCTACAAAAAATCAAGATTGAGGTCTAGAAATTTATCGAGCGCTCATCAGTTAGCAGCATTAGGGATTGAATCCTTAAAAATTTATTTCAATTTTAATGGAGTAATTACGATCATGCTTACTAAGCAGTCAATTTTCCTACTCGTTCTTCCGGCTTTATTAAGCCTATCGATCGAGCCAGTCAAAGCCAATAACGTTGAGGTGCAAACTGGCAATTTGCAAGTTTCTGTACAAGAAGGCGGAGTCAAGATCGAATCTAGACAGCAATCCCCTTCTTTGCGCGATGCGGCAGCACCCGCTTTGCGGGATCGCCTTAATAATTTAGGGATTTTACGTTCTCGCGTTTCCGAACGTTCAACTAGTCAATCATTAGGTAAATGCAGCCAGAATAATTCTAGCCATCATAGCACTCGGCGTAGTGGAGGAGGCGTTATCCAAACAAGTAGTTCTACTTCAACTACTACCTGTAACTAGCATTTATCAAAGAAGGAGTCAGAAGAGGTCAGAGGTTAGGGGTCAGGGGTCAGGAAGAAGACGCGGAGAGGAGGCTTCCTTAAGGCAGAGGGCAGAAGGCAGAAGGGACAAAGACTAGGAGACTGGGGGAATTCCCCCCGTCTCTCCCTCTCCCCATCCCCCCTATCTCCCGATTTCCCTATCTCCCCGTTAGGGGTCAGACTTTTACTTCTGACTTCTACGCTCAATCGTTCCTAATTAGGTGGCTTGGTGAATTGCTGTCTCTTTGTTCAATTGGGTTGGTTTTTTGCCAGCCTCAAGTAAACATTAAAACGTTTCAAAGTAGATACGTAACCTGCTACTTCCTTACAAAATCTTGTCCTGAGCCAAAGCTCTGAATGGAGTGAAGATATCTACGAAAAAGAGAATAATTTTTTTTCGCAAAGGCGGGAACTATTATGTAAACTCTATGTCTCATTTAAATAAAAACTGCTCTAAATAATTAATATTTTTTTTTAAAATTAAGATTTTTGAAATTCTGAAATAGTTTTTTTATAAAAAGATTTACTAAGATGAAACTTGATTTCTGGCTAGTTTTAGCAATATTCCATTTTATCTCATTCAACTTGTTTTACTCTTTAATACACAATGATATCTTGAATGAGAACGACAACATTATAACCAACATACAAGAGATACCGAGAATGAATAAACAATCTAATCAATCTTTTCAACAACAAACAACTATAAGTACTATTAGTATCGATAGGGCGAATCTACGGCAACCTCAAATACTCAATATTGATGCTTCAGCTGCTCGATTAAATGGATATATTATCATTAACAAAAATAGGACAATCGAGCTTAATAGCGAGCAAGAATCTATTAATATGTCTCCTTATTTATTTCGCGGAGAAAATATAATTGAAATTTCTGGAACCTATTCTCCTCAAAACTCACGAATCACTATTGAGTTTTCTGGATCTGGCAATCAAATTACACAAGAAAATAGTGGCAGTGGTATACTAAAACACACTTTGATAATAAATGTTTATTAAAAAATGTTTGTAATAAAAATTAATTTTAGCTAATTGAAAACCTAGTTTTTCCTTCGTCATTCTTATTTTAGCCAGAAGGTAAAGAGCCGTCCCCCGAATTCGATTCGGGACGAGGCTTACAGGGTTCTGAATTAAATTCAGAACACAACCCCTCGGCTCGTGCGCTCCGTCAACCAATTAATATTTGTGAGAAAAGTTGGTATAGTGCCGACGGGTTTATTCTACCTCTTATATTCTTTTATTAAAGTCCGCTATTACGCAAAAGAAGAATTACTATATTTATTTTCGGTGTTAACGGCGATCCCAGGCAGTTAAAATTAATTTTTGATAATATATAAATATAGATATAGCACTTTTAGAAAAAGTCCACAATTAGGATACTTACTAACAAGAGAGTTTTTTAGTTTCAGTAAAAGTTACTCGAAACAAATCTCCGAATTTATTTGCTTTGAAAAAGTACATTTTTACAATAGGGCAAAATGGGGTTTTTGCTCAACTCGCTTTTTTCTCAAGCTTGATAAATAGCAAAATGTGGTGCGAGCATGCCTTAGATTCTGACATGGTTAACTGATAGCTTCGAGGCTAATTATCCGCAATCTAACTAGCTCAGCATGGCTAGATTGGCTTCAAGCAAAGGAGACAATTGAGATGTTAATACTATCAAAAAACCAAGGTTTTAATTGCATTACTGACTATGCTTTGGAAACTATTAATTCTGTAAATTTAACTCGATTAAGTTTTTTCTTTGAAAATCTTCCTGGCGATCCTTACTTAGAAAATTTAGAAGAAAAATATCGTTTCAGACGCTTATCTCGCTTTAAAGTCATTTCCAAGAGTTTGTTTAAGCTGCCTCATGCTTGCTTATTTCAGAGTAAAAATTATAATCCTTTATTGGGTGACGTAATTAGAGAGTATTCAGAATTAGATGATAGACTGAGCGGACTCGAAGATTTTCAAAACATAGTTTTAGAATTCTTTGAGTTTTGTAAGCTCTGCTCGAATAGCAACGAAATTGCCGTTCATCAAATTAGAACAACTGCTTCTGTCGGGCAAATTGGCAAGCCAGCCCCCGAAGGAATTCATAGAGATGGGGTAGATCTAGTCGGTATTTTTTGTGTCCAGAGAAAACAAATTGAAGGAGCAGAAACCCATCTTTATAAATCTAAAAATGGCAGTCCTATTTTCCGCAAAATTCTTAATCCTGGCGAGCTTTTAGTCTTTAGCGACTCGCAATTTTTCCACTTTACTTCTCCCATTGAAGCAATCGGCTCTGGAGAGGGAGTTAGAGATGTTTTTGTTCTAACCTGTCCGGGATTACTTCCTCCAGACGAAACCGAGAAATGCTAATTTTAGATATCTTTACTCTAGACAAGCGAAAGTTGTCTTAACTCAGGAGTCTGCTATGGAGCCTCTCGATCTTAAGTGGATACGCGCTCAGTTTCCAGCACTTTTACAAGAGATTGACGCTCGAGCTGCCATTTTTTTCGACGGACCCGGTGGTACTCAAGTCCCCGGCTCGGTAATAGAAGCGATGGGCGATTACCTAACGAAGTCAAATGCTAACGCTCACGGGGCTTTTGCTACGAGCGAGCGTACGGATGCGCTGATTACGTCGGCACGAGAGGCGATCGCCGATTTTTTAGGTTGTGACAGCGACGAAGTAGTATTCGGTGCTAATATGACTTCTCTCACTTTTGCTTTTAGTAGGGCGATCGCTCGCCAACTAAAAGCTGGGGATGAAATAGTAGTCACCCGACTCGATCACGATGCCAACGTCTCATCCTGGCAGGCGCTTTCCGAAAAAGGTGTCGTCATTCGTACCGTGGAGATCGACACACAAGACTGTACTTTAAATATGAGGGATCTCGAACGGCAGCTTAACGAGCGGACTCGGTTGGTGGCAGTCGGATACGCCTCCAACGCCGTAGGTACAGTTAATGATGTTGCAGAGGTGGTAAGATTAGCTCGTGGTGTTGGAGCATTAGTTTTTGTCGATGCAGTCCATTATGCTCCTCACGGTTCCATCGACGTGCGCGCCCTCGATTGCGACTCTCTCACTTGTTCGGCTTACAAATTCTTTGGTCCTCATGTCGGTATTCTCTACGGAAAGCGCGAACATCTCGCCCTTCTAAAACCTTACAAGGTTCGACCAGCTTCAGATCTAGTCCCCTCGCGCTGGGAAACGGGAACCCTGAACCACGAAGGACTGGCAGGGGTTGTGGCGACAATCGACTACTTGGTTAAACTCGGTCGTTCTGTTTCGCCATCGGTTCAAAACCGCCGCGAGGCTTTAGTAGCCGCGATGAAAGCGATCGAACAATACGAAAGAGAATTAAGCGAACGGTTAGTAGCGGGACTGTTGCAGATTCCTGGTTTAACTTTCTACGGCATCGCCGATCCAACCCGCTTTGACTGGCGGACTCCCACTGTTGCTATCCGACTGGCAGGTAAGACTCCTTACGAAGTCGCCAAGACATTGGGCGATCGCGCTATCTTTACCTGGCATGGCAATTTCTATGCTCTCGGTCTGACTGAGAAGTTAGGGGTTGAATCAAAGGGTGGTTTGTTGCGAATTGGTCTGGTTCACTACAACACGGTAGAAGAAATCGATCGCCTCTTGGAAGTTGTGAAAACACTGCGCTTCCTGCGCGGGAACGGGGCTTACAAGGGGCTGAAGTAAATTCAGCCCACAGCCCCTCACCAAGTTCCCGCGCCCAGCGCACTCAATCAAATTATTTAGTTAAAACTAAAGTCCGTAGAACTTTTGCTATGAGACAGAGAATTTATTCTCTGGCTATCTATCGATCGGTTATTTTTAGTTCATCAAGATTCCAAAAAGCTCCGCCCAAAGCGGAATATTCAATCGGTTGAATCTTATTACGTACGGCTCCTAAAGCTAAAGGATTTACTAGATAAATAAAAGGAACGTATTCTGATGTCAAACGCTGAATTTCTGCATAAATAGCTTTGCGTTTTGTTTCATCTAATTCTTGTGCTCCTGCGATAAAAAGCTGACCGATTTGTTCTTCCCAGTCTGCTATTTTTCGCCCTTCGAGATCGGGTTTTCCCTGATTAAACATGTGGAGATTACCGTTGGGAAACCAAACATTAGCTCCACTATTGGGTTCATTTCCTCCTGTTAAACCTAATAGAATGCATTCCCAATCTAAAGAATTATCCAGTTTACTTGTTAAAACATTAAAGGCTAATGGACTGAAATCTACTCTAATGCCAATTTTGCCTAAATCTTCCCTGATTTGCGATCCCATCGCTTCGCGAATTTCATTACCAGCATTAGTGTGCAGGGTAAAGCGGACGCGATTGCCATCGGCATCGAGTAATTCTTGTCTGGGATTATATTTAAAGCCAGCTTCTTGTAATAATTGCTTGGCTTTTTCTGGACTATATTCATATCCTTTTATCCCTTCATCATAGAAAGGAGATTGAACGGAAATAGGCGAATTTTGTGGTTGTCCCAAACCGCGATAAATATTATTAATCATTCTTTGACGGTCAATCCCATAGGCAATAGCTTGTCTGAATTTAAGATTATTAAACCAGCGGGATTTAATAGGATTGACTAACGGTTTGCCGTTTCTTGTACCTTGATTTAAATTAAAAGTAATAAAATTTGTACCGTAATCGGGACCGCCATTGTAGATGGTAAAATTACCCCGGTTTTCTTCTCTTTTTAAAAGAGAGAAATAATCGGGAGTAATGCTAATAGCATCTAAACTACCCGAACGAAATTGCAACAAAGAAGTATCGGTAGATTCTACTATTTCCCAAATAACTCGCTCGATATAAGGTAACCTTTCTCCTCGTTCGTTTTTTTTCCAATAATAGGGATTGTGCTCAAAAACTACTCGCTGACTAGTAGCGTAATTGTTCAGTCTATAGGCATTACTGGCAACTATTTTTTCTGGTGGCGTATCTACAGACCAAGTCGAGAAAAAAATTGGTCTTCCCTGCCCATCTCTTTTTTCTATTATTTCGCGTAAAATATGGGCGGGTAAGATGGATAGTCCCGTATTAGCTAAAAAAGGTGCAAAAGGTTCGGGAATAATAAACTGGACTTGAAGAGCGGCTATCTTTTCTACTTTTGGTAAAGCTCCAGTTTGACCGATACGCAGAATATCTCTCGCGCTAGAAGGAATTTCTGGGTTGAGATAAAGTTGATTGTAGGTAAAAACTACATCATCTGCTGTTAAGGGATAACCGTCAGACCACTTTAATCCTTCTCTTAGGGTAAAAACAATCCGTAATTTATCTTCAGAAAATTCCCAGGATTTAGCTAAAGCTGGTTCAATTTCCCCCGTTATGGGATTTTGCTCGACTAATCCTGCAAAGATCATGCCTCCCACACTGCTGCTAGTAGCATCTTGGGATAAAACGGGATTAAAGGTTTTGGGATCGCTAAGAATTGCTTGCACTACCTGGGAAACGCCCCTAGCTTGCAACTCTGAACTTGCTGGATTACAACCAGTAATCGTAAAAGTGGTAATTGCTGCCAGGGCGATTGCTAAACCTCGTTTAGACCAAGTGTTAATTAAAGACAAAATAGACAATTGAGAAAATAGCACTATACTACTTTCTTATTAATAGCTGATTTTATTGATTTTGATTAGTAAAATCCGTTAACAAGATGTAACGTTTGAGCATCAAAGCCCAGAATTAAAGTTCCGGGCTAAAAAATCAAGTCCATATGGCAAGAAATTGCCCGGCAATTCGAAGACTTTATTTTGATGTTAAAAAATAAACTTTTGAATGTTAATTAAATTAAAAATAATAATAAAAATTTGTTTAGAGTGAAAATTTTACATCTCAATAGAGCAGATATTAATGAGGGAGCAGCTCGTGGAGTTTATTGGCTTAATCGAGCACTTCTTGCCGCTGGTGTCGAGTCAACTATGCTAGTACAAAAAAAATTAAGTCATGATTTTTCTGTATTAGGTCCAGAAACAATTTTTCAGAAAGCTATAAATACACTCTACTCTGAACTTGATGGAATTCCCTTATTTTTTTATAAAAATAGAAAATCTTCTCTCTTTTCACCAGCCTGGATAACTAGTCCAATTCAAGGTAGAATTAAACAGATCAATCCAGATATTATCAACTTACATTGGATTTGTAAGGGATTATTAAAGCCAGAAAGTTTAGCTAAGCTTAATAAGCCAATTGTTTGGACTCTTCGTGATATGTGGGGATTTACTGGAGGATGCCATTACTCGGAGAACTGTCTAAAGTATCGAGAGGAATGTGGAGCTTGTCCTCAGCTAGGCTCTAAGAGAAAAAACGATCTTTCCAAACAACTTTGGTTGCGAAAACAAAAGGCTTGGCAAGAATTAAATCTGATAATAGTTACTCTTAGCAATTGGTTGGCCGATTGTGCTAAACAAAGCAGTCTCTTCCAAAATAAGAGAATTGAAGTAATTCATAATGGAATAGATGAATTAAAGTTTAAGCCCATACCTAAAAGTGTTGCTAGAGATATTTTAAATTTACCTCAGAATAAAAAAATAATTCTTTTTGGTGCAATAGATGCTACTAAAGACGAGAGAAAAGGATTTCAATATTTAGTATCAGCTGTACAAAAATTATCTCATTGCGGTTTGAAGGAAAATACAGAACTATTAATCTTTGGTTCATCTAAACCCAAAGAATCACCAAATTTAGGCATAAAAGCTAATTATATGGGAAGACTATATGACGATCCAGCGATCGCTATAACCTATGTTTCTGCTGATGTAACCGTTATACCCTCTCTTCAGGAAGCATTTGGTAAAACTGCTTTAGAATCTTTGGCTTGTGGAACGCCAGTAGTTTCTTTTGATTCAACAGGTTTAAAAGATATCGTGGAGCACGAGAAAAATGGTTATCGGGCTAAATTGTATAGCTCTGATGACTTAGCACGGGGAATTGCCTGGGTTTTACAAAACGAGCATCGTTGGCAAATTTTATCACAAAGAGCAAGAGCAAAAGTAGTTAATGAATTTACCATAAAAGCTCAGGCTGCTAAATACTTAGATATTTATCAGGAAATTTTAGAAAAATCTTAAATAAACTTCCTAGCAAAAATACACCATAGTATATAGTTTTAAACTTGGATAAAAATAATCTTTATTTGTCATTTTTAAATAATTTACAATTTTCGAGCAAGTTCTTGCTTTGCTTAGAAATTAAACCACCTTCAATCAAGGCAATGGCAGGTTGGGAAGGTATAACATCATTAATTTGCCTTGGAGATGATCGAGAAATTTATGATATAGATATACGTTATGCTTGGGGAGCAGAAATTTTTAAACAAAATCTTTGCGATTATGGTTGGAGTGAAGAAACCTTACTAAATAAATCACAGCAAACTTTATTAATTCGACACAAAATAATTATATATTTATGCGAATCTTCTACTGGATTAAAGCTTAAGCAAAAAATTGAATCAGTCTCCCAAAATTATCTTATTGGGCAATATTGGCAAACGATCGATCATTGTTATTTACTCTTACCTTTAGAACATCCTTTTAAACTACCCGAATTAACCGAAAGAAATATTACAAATAACAACTTTGCTACAACTTGTTTATTAACTAAAGAAAAACTAATTAAGATCGAAAATAATAACGAACAGCTACAAACTATACTTGTTCTACCCCCTCATTCGCAACGACAAGGAGAGGGGGGTTTGCGAACCAAAGGATTATATAAGCAACAAAATAATAAGTTGCCTTTAGTATCCGTTATCACAGTAGTTTTAAATGGAGAAAAATATTTAGAACAAACAATTCAATCAATTATTAATACTTCTTATGCAAATGTAGAGTATATAGTAATTGATGGAGGGTCTACAGATAGTTCATTGGATATTATCAAAAAATATGAAGAGCAAATTGATTATTGGGTTAGCGAGCCAGATTCTGGTATTTATGATGCAATGAACAAGGGTACGCTAGCTTCATTAGGAAAATATACCCTACACATTAATGCAGACGATCTTATTTTCGATCCACTAGCTCTTGAAAGAAGAATTAGTGAATTAAAAAATATTCAAATAAAAAATTTGCCTAACTTATTTAGTAGTACTTTATTTGTGCGCTTAGCTAAAGGAGAAGTGGTCAAAAAAATTCCCAAAAAACCTTACAGCGATCGCGCCATGAATATTATTCGCATTCCAGGCGGTCATCAGGGATTTATAGGTGTGAGAAATAAAAATTCTCTTTTCGATTCTCGTTATAAATTAATAGCCGAAAGAATAGCTATATCTCATAAAATCGATCGGGAAACAATAGATATATCCTCAAACACTCTAGCAATTTGCCGGAGTGGTGGCGCATCTTACGGGATCAATTTTCAAATGCTAGACGAAATTAAGCAAGCAGTATCTGATTCGAAGAATCCTAAAGTTTTCTTTCATTTACTCGCTCAATACTTATATTTTTACTTGTTATTATTTGCTAAGATTACAAAACTAGTTAAACTCAAGCAAAAGCTCGTGGGATGAGTTCTGAGCGTATTGCTTTTTTTCTGTCCGAACTTCATGGCGGTGGCGCTCAACGGGTTATAGTTAATCTGGTCAATGAATTAGTACGACGAGGGCGATCGATAGACTTGGTATTGGCAAAAGCTGAAGGTGTTTATTTAGCTCAAGTCTCTGCAAAAGCACGCATTGTCGATCTAAAAGCATCGCAGCTAATCAGGAGCTTTCCGAGTTTAGTTAGTTATTTAAAAAGCGATCGCCCCAAGTGTCTCATTTCAGGTTTAAGGGGAGCTAATTTACTCGCTATTTGGGCGAAAGCTCTTGCGCAAGTAGAAACTAAAGTGATAGTAACAATTCATAATACGCTTTCCCAAGAGTCAAAAAATTACACCTATAAAAGACGGAAGTTACTTCCTTACTTAATACGGCATTTTTATCCTTGGGCTGATGAAATAGTAGCAGTCTCTCAAGGGTCAGCCAAAAGTTTAGCACATGGGACGAGCTTGTCTCTAGCAAGAATTAGAATAATCTACAATCCTGTGGTTACTCCCGAGTCGATCGGCATGTCTCAACAGCCAGTAACTCATCCTTGGTTTTTACCCCAGAAACTGCCTATTATTTTGGGAGTGGGACGGCTAGATCGGCAAAAAGATTTTACCACTTTGATTGGTGCTTTTGCACGGATAAGACAAGAACGAGAAGCTCGCTTAATCATTTTAGGCGAGGGAGAAGAACGACCTTATCTAGAACAACTCGTGCGAGATCTGAATTTGAATGGTGAAGTTTCTTTGCCTGGCTTTGTCGAAAATCCTTATGCTTATATGGCAAAAGCTAATGTATTTGTGCTCTCTTCAGCATGGGAAGGTTTTGGCAATGTATTGGTAGAAGCCATGGCTTGTGGAACGACGGTTGTTTCTACCAACTGCGAAAGCGGACCAACAGAAATTTTAGCTGGAGGTAAATACGGCAAGTTAGTTCCGGTAAAGAACCCAGAAGCACTAGCTTTAGGTATCCTCTCGGCATTAGATACACCCTTTGAGCCGAAAATATTGCGATCGCGTGCAGCTTGCTTTTCTGTTGAATGTATTACCGATCGATATTTAGAGATAATTAATGCTTAATCTTCTTTTGGTATAAAGACAATTTAATACTCAGCAATTTATGAGAATAACCAATATTAATGCTTCACTTCCTGTAAATAAAGTTCTAGCGGATCTACTATTTTTTTATGTTTTGTCTATTCTTTTTACTTATCCTTACGGAATCGATCTTGTTGCAGATAATTCTATTAGATTACCAGATTTATTTTCTTTAGCGGCTGGAGGTTTTGCTTTAGCTAGTTGGCTTATTTTGGGTAAATCTAAACTTAAACTAAAAGCATTATTTCCAATCTTACCATTTTTTTGTTTAGAATTAATCTTGCCCATTATTGGAGCAATATATTATGGACCTTTTAGTGCTTCCCTTAGTAGTGTAAGAGTCTTGTTATTGTATTTGCCTGTTATGGTCTGCTGTTTTAGATTTGGTGTTTCTTCTTCTGTTCAATTTGAGCGTCGGCTCGATAAACTTTTTAGAATAACTATTATCTTAAATTTAATTTACGCGCTCGTACAATTAGCGGTCTATTTAGCTATTTTGCCTGAATTTTTGCTGATTACCAATAGCTTAGAACTATTAGCTGTTGACGAGCATTTTAATCAAATAACTGGATTGAGAGTTTCTGGCTTTTTTATTAATACCATAGCTTTAGCAGCTTTTGGTATTGTTGCAATGAGTTATTTTTTATCTAAATATAAGGTCAGTAAAAAATCTTCTTATCTTATTTATGCAATGCTTGCCTTACTGCTCGTATTATTATCTACTTCTCGCGTTGCTTATTTAGCTGCTTTACTTATTTTGCTATTTAATATTATAACCAGTAAATTAAATAAATCCTTTAAAACTATAATAATTACAGCTATAGCAATTATTTTTCTTGGTTTAATCTTAAATGTTTATCTTCAAATCGATTACGAAATATTTTTTCAACGCTTTATTAGGCTTAAAGAACAAGGATTAGAAAAAGACTACTCTTGGAATACCAGGGTTGTAAAACTATGGCCGGCAGTGCTCTTATCTTTGAGAAAATATCCCTTAGGAACATTAATTCCTTCTTTTAAGGTTTTCGGGATAATAGACTCTGGTTACCTAACCTATTATGCTCAAGGTAAATGGCTATTTATAATCAGTTTAATTTTTTGTTTCATAAATATCTTTTTATATTCTTTTAGGGCTAAAGAAAATAAACAAGGATGGTCAGCTAATTTTTTACGTTGTTTGCTCATATATTTAGTTCTTGATATGGTAGTCGATAATCCCATGCGTTCTCCTACGGTAATATTTGCCTTAATATATGGGCTGTGGTTTGTATCGGTAGAAAAACAATTAGTAAATAGAAAGCTATATTACCGATGAAAGTTTTGTATATAGGATCGACTCTTAGAGTATGTGGACCAATCAATCAACTTTTTGCTCTAATTAAATATCTAGATCGTAAAAAATTTGAGCCAATTATTCTAACTCTTTCTCCCGAACCAACTCACTCAGCATTAACTAGCTTTCAAAAACTTGGCGTTAAGATTAATTCACTAAAACTTTCCCGTTTAAAAGATTTTTTAGTAGGAAAATATGCTTTAAAAAAATTTGTCGATGATTGTCATTGCGATATCGTACACACTCATGGAATTCGTGCCGATATATATGCTGCACAATACTTACAAAAATACAAACGAATAACAACAATTCATAACTATCCCTATCATGATTATCCGATGAAATATGGAAAATTACTTGGTTATTTTATGGCTGAGCAACATTTACGTGCTTTACGACAAATCGATCTACCCGTAGCTTGCTCAAACACGATTGGTAAAATGCTCGATCTTCATAACCTAAATTCTTATGTAGTCCAAAATGGTGTCGATCCCACTTCATATACTCCACCGACACAAAAAGAACGTTTAAAACTGAGACAGCAATTAGGCTTACCCTTAAACCAGAAAATTTTTATTACAGTAGGTGCTTTAATTGAGCGCAAACAACCAGAAACTGCGATCCGAGGTTTTATTACAAGCCAAGCCAAAGAACGAGGAATGTTGTTAATAGTAGGTGAGGGATCTTTACGCAATGCTTGTGAAGCGATCGCTTACGCGCCTGCTTCGCAGATCGCACTTCCAAATTCCTGTATTAAGTTTACCGGACAAGTAGACAATGTAGCTGACTACTTAAGAGCAGCAGATTATTTTATTTCAGCTTCTTTATCGGAAGGCTTACCTATTTCAGTTATGGAAGCACTCGCTTGCGGACTTCCCGTTTGTCTTTCTGATATTGAACCCCACAAAGAGATTCTCGATCTTAATCGACAGGCTGGAGTAACTTTTCCTGTTGGTGACTCACAGGCTTTAGCCAAGCAATTAAATAAACTCGTTCAAACAGAAACAAAAATTTTATCACAAGCAGCATCAGAAATTGTCGATCAGTATTTAAATGCAGAAATAATGTCTCAAAAATATCAATTGATTTATCGAGGTTTTAGATATAGCAATCCTATTTGAATTGTGAACTAAAAGTTATAGCAGGAGTCAGGAGTCACCGAGTCAGAAAGACCTTCGGGAGCGCGTACAGAAGTATAATTCTTAAACTGCAATGATTTGGACTATTCAATGTGTCCTAATCTTTTTGACTACCGCTATATTTCATTCTGACTGCAGCTGACCAAGAAATTCATTTCTTGGCTCAAAATTCAAGTCCGTCTTATAGGACTTAAGGTATTAGACAGAGAATTTATTCTCTGGCTTTCGAGAATGAAATAGCCATGGTTAGATGTTAGGTGTTAGGTATTAGAAAATTGAAGACTGCTATAGAAGCAAAAAGTTTATTTTTTAGTGAATTGCGTAAATATGTACTGCATAGGAGTTGAAATAATCTTGTAAAATTCCTGTTAAAAGTTTTACCTGCCTATCTTCGTCCAAAACTTGAGCAAAATTGTTGGCAACCGAAAGATTCAAATTAATTACAGCTTTAACTTTATCTCTACCATGATGAACTGCTATTAATAAATAACGATCGCTAGTTGGCTCTTTATAAAGAAAAGCTTGCACATCAAAGCGATTGACTAAGACTTTTCTAGAGAAAGGCTGCGAATTTATAGCAGGAACATAATTGTCGAATTCCTCGATGAGCGGTGTCAGTACTGAGTCTACCCAAGATTGCAAAGTCCAATGGTGTCCATAAAAAATTAAACCATCAGCACCAGCCAGAACTGCCGTGTAAAACATATATCGCTCTTCTGCTGCTGTAGGTAAACGTCTTTTGTATTTAGGCGTTCCATCTTGTTGTTCGCCAAAAGCTTGTAAGACAGGCCAAAATAGTTTATCTTCCGCATAATAAGCTGCTTGCTGCATCCATCGCCAATAATCTTTGAGGTTATTAAATTCTGGTTTGGGGTAATAGAGAGGATATCTATCAACCATGTATATGTCCAAAAAATTTATGTATTTAGGAACTTCTGATAGTCTGTCACCAGCAAACACAACTGCTACAGGACGCTCGGGGTCTTCAGTTTTGATAGCATGGTAAACAGCTTTCATGATTTCAGGAGGTATGTTATTGGCGATTGGTTCGTCATAGGCATACCAACCAACAACTGCGGGATGTTGCTTAAAAGCGCTCCACGGGAGCGAGGACACCCGTTATGGAGGGAAGAAACACTAGGGGACGAGCGAGCGCTTGAAGCAAGAGCTTATAGAGACATGAATCGGAGACGCTCTGCTCAATTCTTGTATA
>JADEWQ010000102.1 GCA_015207585.1 Pleurocapsales cyanobacterium LEGE 06147
TTGTACTTGGTTTCAATAATCTTCGTCCGAAAATCGGTTGAGTATGGCTTCATTCCCTAATTTTATGCAGATTTTTCTGATTGTCTCACTTCATTGACTTTAAATCCACCCAATTGAAAACCGCTCTAACAAGGAGGACAAGGCTGCTTGGGGTTTCCAGCCGAGTTGTTGTCTGGCTAGCAGAAATTTGGTTGTTAATTGAGAAAAAAGCTGCGATTCCAACTCCCCATTTTGAGATAGCTTCATCAGAGTCGATTTCTTGGGTTTTATAACCCACTAAACGGCTAATAGCTTGGGCGATCGCTTTTGTGCTGATGTAAATGCAGCAGCAATCCAAGCTTGGGTGACATGAGGAATAGGATTACGTCCAAGATCGCGATAGGTAACTCGATCTTGAGGATGAAATTCTACTTATTAAGTTTTGTCAATTCAATCGTTACAATTACAAAATAAGTAACTCAACCCTAAAGAGATATTTAAACCTTGCGCGGTTATCAAAATCTTGCTGCGAGTTGAAAGAGGTAAAATGTTTATGGCAAGCTCTTCACAGAAACCACAAACTGAAATCCCATCACCAATTGTTTCCAGTGAAAATTTAGGTTGGGAATCAATTATTGTTGAAGAATTTCAGCAACCGCCAGGAAGTGGAGAGTTTGGCTCTTGTCAAGAACATATAATTACTTTGTGTTTGGCAACTAAACCCCATCGTATTTGGCAAGCTATGGGCGATCGCAGTTATATCGGAGTTTATTCTAAAGGCGATCTTTCCATTACGCCAGCCGAACTTCCCAGTTCATATCGAGCCTATGGTAATGATCACTACTTACAAATAAGAATTCCTCCCCAGTTTCTCAAACAAGTTGCTACAGAAGCGATCGATTCCGATCCCCATCGCCTCGAACTAGTTACAGAGTTTCGCGTCCGCAACCTCCAAATCGAACAGCTTGCGATGATGATACGAACCGAACTCTATCAAGGTAGTGGTGGAGTTGGACAGCTTTATATCGAATCTTTAGCTAATGCACTGGTGGTAAATTTACTGCGAGATTACTCTGGGACTAAACCTCGTGTAGCAATTTATGAAGGGGGATTGAGCGATCGCCAGTTGTTGCAAGTAACAGATTATATTAATAACCATCTCGCTCAATCAATTAAACTAAAAGATTTAGCAGCATCTTTGGGAATCAGTCAATTTTATTTCAGTAGATTGTTTAAAAAATCGACGGGAATATCGCTGCAATCATACGTAATTCAACAAAGAATCGAACTAGCCAAGCAGTTATTAAAAAAAGAAGATATATCCATAGCAGATGTGGCTTTAGAGTGTGGTTTTAATAGTCAGAGTCATCTAGGAAAATACTTTCGCGAACTGATGGGACTGACTCCTAGAGCATATCGCAATAGCCACTAAATGAATGATGTATTTATTGGGTTTATCGGGCAACAAAAATGTAGCTGTAACTGTAACCATTTTCTTTCTTTAAGCGATCGCTACACATACAATTGGCGTTGCGACAGTTAATGGGTTCACCAATCGCAAAAGAACGCTTTTTTATTGTTAGTAATAAATCATGCGAGAAGCAACTCCTGCTGCTTTGGCAATCCGATCTATTCTTGTACCTTTCAAGCCCTGTTTGGCAAACTCGACTTCAGCCGAATCTAAAATTAGTTTTTTAGTTAAGCCTGCATCGCGAGATGCCTGTCGCTTTGTCTCCTGTTTTGCTCTAGGCACAGAAGCTCTAACTTAAATTCAATCGCTTCCATCATAGCTAATTTTGGAATTAATTAAAAATTTCAATTACACCAATTTATGGACAAGGCATGACTGTAGCCGCATTAGGAGCAATGGTACTAGATGAATGTTTAAAAGAGATTGCGCACCAGCAAGTGCCGAATCTAGCTGGATTAGCCAAGAGCTTTCAGAAAAAACTAGCACGGATTAATACCGAACCTTGGATTGCGGCTACCAGCCAAGACGCAAAATATCCCAGTGTCAAAGGTATTACTAAAGCTCCCAGCGTTCCAGAAAAATTCATTGGATGGTACATGAATCAGGTAATTCGCTTAACAATTCACGATCCTCAAACAACGCTTGCTCTATTTGAAGTGTTTCACATGCTTAAGTCGGCGAGAGTAATATTCCAACCTCGCATTGTACTACAGGTATTAAAACAAATACTGAGCACAACTACAACCTGACCCAATCTCAAAATCTTTGATTTCTGTGTAATAGGGATAATAATTTTCAGTGTCTAGGATTGATGACGAAAACGGATAAAAATATTACTGCTTTTTTTCTTGAACCTTTGATATCGGTTAGGCGATCGCATCCTGAGTAAATAAAGAATTGAATTCCAGGAATATAGAAAGTAAAGCGATCGCCCCCTTTTCAAACTCAGAATGTTACTAAATTGGGCAAAAAATTAAAATTTATTACACTAAAACAACTTTTTTGTTGTTAAAATAACGAGCTGCATTGGAGTCAATACTAGAGTTTATAAGGATTACAGCCCAAACAGCTCGGGGCTAGTAGTTACTCCCACTCGTTACCCCAAGTCTGAGAAAATCAGAAATATCAAAATAACGGCAATTTTCTTTTTCTCATAACGAGCGATAGAAAACATTAAGGGAGAAATCTATGAAATTAGCTTACTGGATGTATGCAGGACCCGCTCACATCGGTACTTTGCGCATCGCCAGTTCTTTTAAGAACGTTCACGCCATCATGCACGCGCCTTTAGGGGACGACTACTTTAATGTTATGCGTTCCATGTTAGAGCGAGAGCGGAATTTTACCCCTGTAACGGCTAGTATTGTTGACCGAAATGTTTTAGCAAGGGGTTCCCAAGAAAAGGTAGTTGATAATATCACGCGCAAAGACCAAGAAGAAAACCCCGATCTAATTATCCTCACTCCTACCTGCACCTCCAGTATTCTGCAAGAAGATTTACAAAACTTCGTCGATCGCGCTCAAATAGATTCTAAAGGCGACGTGATGCTGGCAGATGTCAACCACTATCGCGTCAACGAACTACAAGCAGCCGATCGCACTTTACATCAAGTGGTCGAATTTTACCTCAATAAAGCTCGCAAAAAGGACGAATTACCAGAAGGTAAAACGGAAAAACCTTCTGTCAATATTATTGGCATTTCTACTCTCGGCTTCCACAACCAGCATGACTGCACGGAATTGAAGCGGTTAATGAGCGATCTGGGTATTGAGGTAAATGAAGTAATTCCCGAAGGCGCGTCCGTTCACAATTTGAAGAATCTACCTCGCGCCTGGTTTAACCTCGTACCCTATCGAGAACTGGGGTTAATGGCCGCTCGTTACTTAGAGCAAGAATTTGACATGCCCTATGTAGATATTACCCCGATGGGTGTAGTCGAAACTGCCCGTTGTATCCGCAAAATTCAGCAAATATTATATGACCAAGGAGCAAACGTAGACTATGAAGAATACATTAATAACCAAACTCTCTACGTTTCTCAAGCTGCTTGGTTCTCTCGTTCAATTGACTGTCAGAACCTAACTGGCAAAAAAGCTGTCGTGTTTGGCGATAATACCCATGCCGCTGCCATGACCAAGATTTTAGCTCGGGAAATGGGTATTCATGTAGTCCTTGCAGGCACATACTGCAAATATGATGCAGACTGGTTTAAAGAACAAGTCGGCGAGTACTGCGATGAAATTCTCATCAGCGACGACAACGGCGAAATCGGTGATGCGATCGCTCGACTCGAACCAGCAGCTATTTTCGGTACACAAATGGAACGCCACGTTGGCAAGCGTTTAAATATCCCCTGTGGTGTAATTGCCGCACCGATCCACATTCAAAACTTCCCCATCGGTTATCATCCTTTCCTGGGTTATGAAGGTACGAATCAAGTTGCCGACTTGGTTTACAATTCCTTTACTTTAGGCATGGAAGACCATTTATTGGAAATCTTTGGCGGACACGATACCAAAGAAGTTATTACCAAGGGTATTTCTGCTGATTCTGACCTGAATTGGAATAAAGAAGCACAAGCAGAATTAAACAAAGTTCCTGGTTTTGTTCGCGGTAAAGTTAAACGCAATACTGAGAAATTCGCTCGCGAGCGGGGTATTGATGAAATTACTCTCGAAGTAATGTATGCTGCCAAAGAAGCCGTTGGCGCATGATTAAGCTGTCATTACTGTAAAGTATTTAACTCCGTGAGCGGGAAGTCCCCCGCTTAGACGTTAGTCAAGCGCGGGGGTCGCTACGCGCACCTGTGGTGGGAAAGCGAACTAATGATGTAATTTGTTATAATGAAAATAGCTTGACACGGCAAGTAAATAGCGAAAACCAAGCTAGATACATAAAAGTAATCAAGAAAACCGTGATTATTACCTGCAGAACGCGGGAGTAGCCTATCGCCAAAATGTAAGACCTTTCGTAGCTTGCTACCGAGGCAGTTCTTTGGCTAGGAAGCCTAAGCTTACTCGCAAGAGAAGCGATAGGTAGTTCACCCTCTCCCCGATTCATGGGGAGATTTTTTTAGGTAGGGGCGCATGGTGATGCGTTCTTACAGAGATTGATTTTTAGCAGATATTTAGCGATTTGGTATTAACTGTGAAAATAAGCGATCCCGCGAATGCGAGTGCAGCAGCACCGCACTTTTGCTCGTTACTCTAGCTCCAGTGCCAATACACCTTATACGATCGCTCGGCTTCCTGTGGCTGCGATCGCTCCCGATTTTGCCCGTGAACCCCATGTCCCAGTTCAAGGAAGCCGCATTGACGCGAGCAAACTAATCAAAGCTCCCAACTTAACCCCGATCGCTTAACGACGGCGATAAGGAACTGTCTTGTCAATATCAATGTCGTAGGCAGAAGTGCCATTCTGCTTGGCAGCTCTCGGGTTGATGCTTCTTACCATGTTGAGGAACAAACTGGGATCGCCAGTTTTTGGTTGTTTGTCGTAGGGGCGGAAGGTGCGAACAGCCTCTTGCCAGATCGGTTGAGGAAAGCCCAATTTATCGCGGTAGTAAGCATCATAGCGGGGAGAGGTAATGTTAAAGGGAGTTTCACCAATAACACGACTGGGCAGAATCCGACGGCGGTGATAGGGAACAGTATTTTCACCAAAGTTTTCGATGTATTCGTCACTGTTGAGCAGGTCATCAATAAACCCTTTGACTCCCTTGGTCATGACCACTGCCGACCAGGCAATTTTCTCAGCCTCATTGTAAACTCGGCGTCCCAAAACCTTTTGGATACAGTGTTCGACAAAGCGATAGTTACTGTTTTTGTTGTAGAAGCTGTCAATAAAGGTATTAGAGAGCAGCAATCCACGGATGAAGTCACGAACCGTAATCTGTCTGTTGCGCAGCTGAGATTCCAGGACAATTTCACGATCCCACTTAAAGGCATGGAAGAAGATTTGGCGGTAGGCCGCGTTAATCAGATCTTCCATCTCTGTTGGCAAAAACTGATCGTCGGTTGAATAAATGATAGCTTCGTCATCCGGAGCACCCAATGCATCTACGCGCTGGTTTGGACAAGAAGGGGCATAAGTTAATAGAGGAATAGCCACTACACAAACTCCCAATTCTACAAAACATTAATTAAAAGGTGATTATATAAGGATGAGGAAATTTGCATCTGCATTTATGGGATAAAACTTTACAGAGCTTAACTTCGAAGTCTGAATTGATGGCTTAATAAAGCCTGAATTGATGACTAAATGCGCGCTCGATCGCAATAGGGAAGCCTTAATAACTTGTAACAGAATTGATTCCCAAAGCATTGTATAAACAAAAATCAGTAGACTGAGTCTCTCAGTTTTGATACAAAAGTTTACTTAATTAAGCAAATATTTAGGAGATTGATTCAATGTTAGACGCTTTTACCAAGGTCGTTTCCCAGGCCGATAATCAGGGTCAGTTAGTGAGCAATGCTCAAATTGATGCGTTGTTGGCTGTGGTTAAGGATGGTGCGAAGCGCACCGATGTGGTGAACCGCATTACAAGTAACTCTTCCGCGCTCGTCACCAATGCAGCTCGTGCATTGTTTGAAGAGCAGCCTCAGTTGATTGCTCCGGGTGGAAATGCTTACACTAACCGTCGAGTTTCTGCCTGTATGCGCGACATGGATATCATTCTGCGCTATGTCACCTATGCAGTATATCTAGGAGATGCCAGCGTTCTGGACGATCGCTGCTTGAATGGTCTGCGCGAAACCTATTTGGCTTTGGGCGTTCCTACCTCTTCTATGGCTACCAGCATCCTCAAGATGAAGGAAGCTGCTATTGCGATCGCGAACGATCGTAATAATATCCAACCGGGTGACTGTAGCTCTTTGATGGCTGAATTAGCCAGCTACTTCGATCGGGCTGCTGCTGCGGTAAGCTAACAATCCATAACCTGACGCAAGTTTAAAGCAAAATTCAAATTCAAAGAGTGCCTGTCAGCTTGACAAAGACACGTTCCAGCTAAAACTCTTTCTAGCTAAAGCGTTATCTAGTTAAAACTTTTTAAAACTTTCTAAAAATACTACGGAGAGATCGTCCCGATGAAGACACAATTGACTGAAGCGGTTGCAAGTGCTGATTCTCAAGGTCGTTACTTGGGTAACGTTGAACTTCAAGTTGCATTTGGTCGCCTGCGCTTGGCTACCGCTGACCTGGAAGCAGCAAGGGCTCTTGGTGCTAAAGCCCAACAGTTGGCTGAAGGCGCTGCTAATGCAGTCTACCAAAAGTTCCCCTATACCACCACTCTGCCAGGCAACAACTATGCCTCTGATGCTCGCGGTAAAGCCAAGTGCTTGCGCGACATCGGTTATTATGTGCGGATCCTTCAATATTGTCTGATTGCCGGAGGTACGGGACCTGCTGATGAATACCTGTTGGCAGGTTTGGCGGAAATGCACAACAGCTTTGAACTGGTTCCCAGTTGGTATGCTGAAGCACTCAAGTACATCAAGGCTAACCATGGTCTAACTGGTGACCCTGCACTTGAGGTTAACTCTTACATCGACTACATTATCAACGCACTCTAATTGAGTGCTTTGCCCGAAAAGATAAGCAGAGCTATCGATGCGATAGCTTTGTCGATCGTTCCGGGCAACTTTCATAAGCATTAAAGTTAAAAATTTGTGAAAAAACTTATTTACAGATGAGTTGCATGGGGAAAACAAACATGGCTAGCTTACAAGAGGCAGGAAGATTGGGGATTAAACCCTTTGAGGAATCAGAACCCGTTGAATTGTGCCCCAATTGGACTCAAGATGAGGTCCAGGCTGTGATTTCGGCAGCCTATCGGCAGGTGCTAGGCAATGAGCACCTGATGGAAAGTGAGCGGTTAGTGGGACCCGAGTCACTTTTGATGCAGGGCGTTATCTCGGTGCGAGATTTTGTCCGAGCGCTCGCAGTGTCAGAGCTATATCGCAAGAAGTTTCTGTATCCCAACTTTCATGTCCGCTTTATTGAGTTGAACTATAAGCATCTGCTAGGACGAGCACCCTACGATCAAACTGAGATTGCCTATCATTTGGATCTGTTCGTTTCCCAGGGTTACGAAGCTGAGATTAACTCTTACCTCAACTCAGTAGAATATCAACAAAGTTTTGGGGATAACATTGTTCCCTATCATCGAGATTTTCAGGTCGATCGTCCCGGACAACGAGCGATTGGCTTTAGTCGTTTGTTACATCTCTATCGCGGCTATGCTAACAGCGATCGAGCGCAGGGGCAAAAAAAACCCCGGTTAACCTGGGAAGTAGCCAGAAATTTGGCAACCCCGATCGCTGCTCCCGATCCTAGTGCGCTCTCTGGTCCTTTGGGTGGCTCTCGTGGAGATGTTTACCGACTGCGGGTGGTACGATCGCCCTCCCCCAATTTACCAATTATGCGGCAGAGCACGACCGAACTGCTAGTTTCCTATGACCAATTGACGACTAAGCTCCAGCAGTTAAGTCGTTCTGGCAGTAAGGTGATCGGTGTTAGCGCTGTCTAAATCCGGAGATCGGGGGAAATCGATAATAGGGAATGCCAGAAAGTTCTAACCTATTGCTGATTCCTCTTTGTCGATCCAACCCACCCATTTTTATTCATTCCATTACAAATTATTGAAGGAGAATTTTTGGTGGCTATTACAACAGCAGCATCTCGCCTGGGAACATCGGCATTTAGTGATGCCGCTCCAGTAGAACTGCGTCCCAATGCGACTCCGGGAGATATTGAAGCGGTTATTCTTGCTGTTTATCAGCAGGTATTGGGTAATCCTCACCTCCTGAACTCTGAACGTCTTGTCATTGCTGAATCTCTGTTGCGCGATCGCAAGATTACAGTACAGGAATTTGTTCGTCAAGTTGCTAAATCGGACCTGTACAAGCAGAAGTTCTTCTACAACAATTTCCAGAGCCGGACAATTGAGCTTAACTATAAGCACCTTCTGGGGCGGGCACCTTACGATCAATCAGAAATCACGGCTCACATGAATCTGTATCAATCCAAGGGCTTCGAGGCGGATATTGACTCCCATATTGACTCACCCGAGTATCAGACAAGCTTTGGTGAAAATATCGTGCCCTACTACCGAGACTTTGTGACCACAGGTGTTGGTCAGAGATCGGTTGGATTTCCCCGTCTATTCCAGCTTTATCGGGGCTATGCCAACAGCGACCGGGCACAGTTAATCGGCAATACTCCTCGCTTGGTAAAAGATTTAGCTCGTAATACTGCTTCTGCGGTAGTGCCACCTTCGGGTGGTGCGGGGGGCTTTGCTTTCCTACCCGCGATGAAAGGCGACGCTTCTTTCAGTGCCTTTGGTGGATCGAAAGCTTTTGGATCTGGTCGGCTCTTCCGGGTTGAAGTTGCAGGAATTAGTAGACCGGGCTATCCCAAAGTGCGTCGGGTTAACAAAGCTGTCATTATTCCCTATGAAGAACTGACCCCTCATATGCAGAGAGTGCAGCGTCAAGGCGGTAAGATCGCTAGTATTATTCCACTCTAGTTCTAGGTCTAAAAATCAGATAGTTGCTAAGTAGGGGTGTGGTTATCGCGCCCCTAAAATTTTTTATATTAAGTACGCTTGAACTCAACCAACAGACCAATGCAAACACGAGTATTTCCGCAAATTTATTACTAAAGATTGCGGATTGTTTCTATTTTTTACAAAAAAAGAGATCGATAGGATTTTTGTAAACGCGATCCTTTAGTCTCAATAACAGAGTGAATGAATTAATGACTTAATTCCTTTACTCAAATATCCGTATTTTGTTAAGAATGCCCCGTTAAAGTTCTGGGTTTGTAAAGGTTGAAGATGATTGCCCAATTGCTCGATTGGGCGATTTAGTAGCAGTCTTACTTTACATAACTTTAGGATTAACGAGTATTTCTTAACAAGATGTAATAAAAAAAGTCTCAATGGCATTGTATAAAAAATACCTGAGGGGTAAATAAGACCAGGCAAAACTAAAGCCAGACATCAATTGGCTACAAGATCCCGATTTCTCATAAAAACTTTAAGTTTTCTCAGGTTTATTAAAAACCTTTGAGTTTGCCGAATTTAGCAAACGTTGTAGAAATGGGTCTTAACTATAAAGTTAACAAACTTAACCAAGTAGTGTCTGACTATTGCCAAACTGCTTAAGCAAAAAACCCCTAAAAATGGGAACGTTCTAGATAATAACTAAGCCCAACTCAATCAGGAGGAATTGATTCAATGTTTGATGCATTTACCCGGGTTGTTTCCCAAGCTGATACTCGCGGCGACTTTGTAACGGGTTCTCAGCTAGATGCTCTGAGAAACATGGTTGCTGAAAGCAACAAGCGTATGGACGCAGTGAACCGAATCACCAGCAATTCTTCGGCAATTGTTTCCAACGCTGCGCGTGCATTGTTCCAAGAACAACCCCAGTTGATCGCTCCTGGCGGTAATGCTTATACTAACCGCCGTATGGCAGCTTGTTTGCGCGATATGGAAATTATTTTGCGCTATGTTACTTATGCCATTTTTACTGGCGATGCTAGCGTACTCGAAGACCGTTGCCTCAATGGTTTGCGCGAAACCTACGTAGCTCTAGGCGTTCCTGGTGGTTCCGTAGCTGCTGGCGTTCAAAAAATGAAAGAAGCGGCAATCGCGATCGCTAACGATAAAAGCAATATTACTCAAGGCGATTGTAGCTCTCTAATGTCTGAAATTTCTAGCTACTTCGATCGCGCTGCTTCTGCAGTCGGTTAAGACAACCATTGATTCCTGCGTACAGGCTGGAACATAAAGTTTCAACAAACATTTCTAAAGAAAACTTTGCAAAATAATTAGGGAGATAGCTAAACAATGAAAACCCCCTTGACTGAAGCTGTTTCGGCTGCTGATTCCCAAGGACGTTTCTTAAGCAGCACAGAAATCCAAACCGCTTTTGGTCGTTTCCGTCAAGCTTCAGCTAGCTTAGAAGCAGCTAAAGCACTGACTGACAATGCAGATCGCCTGATCAATGGCGCAGCTCAAGCAGTTTACAATAAATTCCCTTACACCACTCAAACCCAAGGTCCAAACTACGCTTCCGATCAGCGCGGTAAAGACAAATGCGCTCGGGACATCGGTTACTACCTGCGCATGGTAACCTATTGCCTGATTGCTGGCGGTACCGGACCTATGGATGAATACCTAATTGCTGGACTCGATGAAATCAACCGGACTTTTGAATTATCTCCGAGCTGGTATATCGAAGCTCTCAAGCACATTAAGGCTAACCACGGTCTCAGCGGCGATCCTGCTGTAGAAGCTAATTCTTACATCGACTACGCAATCAATGCCCTAAGCTAGTCGACTAGAATTTAACTTCTGACCTGGAAAGGGAGACAGTTGTTAGCAAAAGGGTTAGCGATTGTTTGTCTTTCCAGGTCTAGTTATATCTTTTGACTATTGCAGGAAACTTTTCACATTAACAATAGCAATGGAGGTTGATAGTGATTAGCTTAATCAACGCAGAACGGCTAGGTATCGCTCCTTTTAGAGAAACAGAACGGGTAGAACTGCGCCCTAACTGGACGGAAGAAGATGTACAAAAAGTAATCCAAGCAGCATACCGTCAGGTGTTTGGCAACGATCACATCATGGAGCGAGAAAGATTGACGAGTGCCGAATCCCTATTGCGTCAGGGGACTATTAGCGTACAGGATTTTGTGCGAGCTTTGGCTCAGTCAGAACTATATCGAGAGAAGTTTTTCCAGTCTAACCCTCAAGTTAGATTTATCGAACTCAACTATAAGCATTTGTTGGGAAGAGCCCCTTACGACGAGTCAGAAATTGCCTATCACGTTGATTTGTACAACAACAAAGGTTACGAAGCCGAAATCAATTCTTATCTAGATAGCGAAGAATATCAAGAAAACTTTGGTGACTCGATTGTCCCCTACTATCGGGGTTTTGAAACTCAGAGAAATCAAAAAACGGTTGGCTTTAGTCGGATTTTTCAACTGTATCGGGGATATGCCAATAGCGATCGCTCTCAAGGCAACGGCAACAGGGCTAAACTGACTAGAGAAGTTGCCCGCAACAGTGCTTCACCAATTTACATTGCTTCTACCGGACAAACTTTAACTGGTACTAGTGGCGGCGAAAGAGAAAAATTTTATCGCTTGCAGGTGGTTCAAGGAGCAAAAGCTGGAAGGAAAACTAGAGTGCGGCTTAGTAACGCAGAGTATGTCGTTTCTTACGAACAGCTATCTTCCAAGTTGCAAGAAATTAATAAGCAAGGTGGAAAAATAACTAGCATTACTCCAGCTTAATTGGGTTGGATTTGGATTGAGAAAACAAACAAGACTTTAATTAATTAGATTAGATTTTTTAATCAGGAGAATGGCAAGTGGCTATCACGACAGCAGCATCTCGACTGGGAACGTCGGCTTTTGGAGACGCGACTCCGATTGAATTACGTCCTAATTGGACAAACGATGACGCTCAGACAGTAATTAGAGCAGTCTATCGTCAGCTATTGGGGAACGATTATCTAATGGCTTCCGAACGCCTGGTAGGTGCGGAGTCGCTTTTGTGTAAGGGTGATATTAGCGTGCGCGAATTTGTACGCACCGTGGCTAAATCAGAACTTTATAAATCGAAGTTTTTTTACAACAATTTCCAAACCAGGGTAATCGAATTAAACTACAAACATCTATTGGGCAGAGCTCCCTACGATGAATTGGAGGTTATAGAGCATCTCGATCTTTATGAAAATGAAGGATATGATGCAGATATCGACTCTTACATCGATTCGACAGAGTACGAAGAAAACTTCGGCGACTATGTAGTGCCTTACTATCGCGGCTTCGCCACCCAACCGGGTCAAAAAACCGTAGGTTTTACCCGCATGTTCCGGCTATATCGCGGTTATGCTAATAGCGATCGCGCTCAATTAGAAGGCAAGGATTCTCGTTTGGCTGAGGAACTGGCTCAGAATGGTGCTTCTGCTGTGGTTGCTCCCTCAGGTGCCGATAGCAGTGGTTGGGCATACCGTGCTTCGAGAAACTCTAAAACTGGCACTACTCCTCCTAAAGCTCTAGGAGGCTCCGTACCTTACGGCAGGAAAGGTAGAGTATACCGCATTGAAGTTTCGGGAATATCTGCGCCGGGATACCCGAGAGTTCGGCGGAGTAGCAGAGCCTTTTTAGTGCCTTACGAAGAACTTAACGCCAAATTACAGCAAATTAATCGTACAGGTGGCAAAATTGCTAGTATTACTCCGGCTAGTCTCGGTTAGCTAGGGTTTTTATTGGCAAATAAGTTAAAGGTTGAAGATTGACTAATAATAGTAATAGCTTTGGTTCCTTCAACCTTTTTGTTCATAAAGACATAAAGGGAGAAATCATTAATTATGCTCGGACAATCAGCACTTGTTAATGCTGCTAGTACACCATCTGATAGTCGCGTCTTTGTTTACGAAGTACAAGGGTTGCGCCAAAATGAAGAAAATGACAAAAATAGTTATCCCTTTCGTAGCAGCAGCAGCGTATTTATCAAAGTTCCCTACCATCGCATGAATCAGGAAATGCGACGGATTACGCGCATGGGTGGCACAATTGTTAATATTAAGCCCTTGAGTGCCGAGATGGAAACCAATAATTCTAGATCGGCAGATTCAGAGGAATAATTGCGAAGATTTTCTGTACTAGCTAATGCAGTCCAATTCCAAGCAAAATTTTGGAGCTGAAACATCGGCAGGGAAGTCATCTGCCGATGCTCAGTCTTTTACAGCCGAACAAGCGATCGCCAATTTGCGGCAACGGGAAGATTTGGGTGCTCGCTATTATGCAGCTTGGTGGCTCGGTAAATTTCGAGTAAGCGAGCCAGAAGCAATTGATGCCCTACTGATGGCATTAGAAGATGAAAAAGATAGAGCACCCGATGGTGGTTATCCTCTCAGGCGCAATGCAGCAAGAGCTTTAGGAAAGCTAGGAGATACCAGAGCGGTACCCCCCTTAATTCGCTGCCTTGAATTTCCAGACTTTTACGTTAGAGAAGCAGCAGCGCAAGCACTAGAAATGTTGGGCGGTGCGGCAGCACCCGCTTTGCGGGATCGCCGTTGCGTTACGGCACTGATGCAATTGCTAGATGGGGGAGTAGAAGCAGCCAAGCAAGTACCTGGCAAACCTCACCTCGTTCAACCCTATGAGGCAGTAATCGAGGCGTTGGGAACTCTAGGAGCAACCGAGGCTATTCCTCAAATCAAGCCTTTTGTGGAGCATCCCGTAGCCAAGGTAAAATATGCTGCTGCTAGAGCGATGTATCAGTTAACTGGGGATTCGTTTTATGGCGAAATGCTAGTTCAAGCTTTAAGGGAAGATGATTTACAATTGCGTCGCTCGGCTTTAATGGATTTAGGTGCAGTTGGTTACTTGCCTGCTGGAGAAGCGATCGCCGAAACTTTAGCAGAAAATAGTATGAAATTAATTGCCCTTAAGGGACTATTGGAAAAAGAAATCGCGCTTCATTTTCGAGAATCTTTAATCTTGTCTGAGGAGAGTATCAAAGTAATGAAATTAATGGACTCTCTTTTGTAAAAAAAATCAATAACAAAAGTATAGATAACCCTAATTATTAATAGCCAATGACCGAGACACAAGCATTAATTGAAGCAGTAAACCGAGCCGATTCTGCTGAAGGCTTGTTAGAGGCAGTAGAAAACCTAGCTGATGCTCGTACCGAAGTGGCTATTCCTACCTTAGTAGAAGTTTTACGCTACAATAACCCCGGTGCAGCCGTAGCGGCGGTAGATGGTTTAATCAACATAGGAGAGCCAGCAGTACCTTATTTGTTAGAAAACTTAGACGGTTATAATTATGGTGCCCGAGCGTGGGCAATTAGAGTTTTTGCCGGTATTGGCGATCCTCGCTCCTTGAATTTGTTATTAGAAGCTGCTACTACCGATTTTTCTCAAAGCGTTCGTCGTGCTGCTGCGCGGGGATTGGGAACCATTCGTTGGTTGCAATTGCCTCCACAAGAAAGATTACCTGCTCAAGAGAAAGCCTTAAACACTCTCATTTTAGCTTCGGGTGATGGAGAATGGGTGGCGCGTTATGCTGCTGTGGTAAGTTTACAATCTTTAGGCTCCCTCATGACAGAGACTCGGCGAGATTTTGTCGAAAAGATTGAAGCAAGATTGACCCAAATAAAAGAAACCGATTCAGAAATAGCTGTTCGCGCACGCGCTCAATTGTCTTGGCAACAGCTTAAAGGGATGGTTAGTTAATTTGTAACTTACTCGACTAGGGTGATTGGGAATAGCGATCGCTTTACTTTCTCAGTCATCATCTCAATATGCTAACTGGTGTTTCTCCCCAGGCAAATCCTGTATTCTCGGCAGACAAGTGTGGAATGCTTTTCCCTTTTTACCAGATAAAGAATTTTCAGGTATTATTCTCAAATCCCTCTTTGGTTATCACCAAATTTTCTATTTAGGGCAAATTATTGCTTATGTATTATTTCTAGGTATTGTTGGCACTGCTTATTTCCAAAGTTTGACGGGAAAAACACTTTTTACTGGCAAAAAAACTAAACTCCAGAATTAAGCTGATGAAAATTAACATAATGGCTTTGAAGACGTTGCATAATCTCTCGTCCTATGCCTCTCTTTTGGTATGACGGTAATACCTAAGATTGACAAGCGACAAGACTAACCTAGATAAAAATTGATAATTTTTTTTAGTTCACGACTTAACGTTCAGGTTTGCATCTAGCTTCGCGCTCTTGCAAGCTCAAATAGAATTGCTCTAGTTGGTTAACAGTACTAAATCAATCGATCGAAGAACACTCTTTTAATTGCCCTAATAATAAAACAATTTCATCAATTGTCTGGTTTAAAATTGTGTTAGACTGTTCGGAATTATTAACAATAATACTAAAGACTAGCGGTTGAAAATCAGGAACATTTAAATAACCAGAAAGAGTAGAAATACCAGAAAGAGTACCTGTTTTTCCTTGCAAATTTCCTTGGATAGCTGTATTTTGAAAACGTTTTTTTAAAGTACCGCTGCTTCCAGCTACAGCTAAAGAAGAGCGATAAATTTCTGCTACTGGCGTTTGTGTCATTAATCTGAGAGTTTGTACTAAGGCTTGGGGAGAGATTAGATTATGGCGCGACAAGCCAGAACCATCAACTAATTTATAACTTTGAGGATTGACTCCCAACTCAGTTAAGCTTTGAGTAACTCCATCTAAAGCTGTATTAATTTCTAACTCTTTTCCTAATATTTGGACTAATACTTCAGCATATAAATTATTACTTTTCTGATTGATGTCTTGTAATAAAACTGAAAGAGGAGGAGACAAAATAGTAGTTAATTCTTTTTCTAACTCCGTTGTTTGGATTTGTTGCTCTATTACTCCTTGAGTAACCTCAATTCCTTCAGTCAATAAGACATGACGCAAAGATTCTAAAAAATAATAAGCGGGATCGGCTACAGCTAAATGCCAAAGATCTGGTTCTGCATCGATCGCTAATTCTCCTCTAATCTGCAATACCGCTCGACCTAATAAGCCTTCTATTTCTATGCCGTAGTCGGTTCCTGCTATTGCTGTTGCAGTCTGATTGTCGACCTGCCATTGTCTGGCTGCAATTGGATCGGACCATCGTAGTTTTACTGGTTGACCTAATTGTTGGGGCAATAAGGTTAAAGTAACCGTATTTTCGTTGAGAATTAAACTACTAATAGAGGTACCGTAATATTGATAAATATCAAACCATTCCCAGGTAGCATTAATTCCTGGTTGAGAAAAATAACTATCATCAACGATTAATTTTTCTATATTTTTAATTTCGCGCTCGCGCAACAAGTGTACTATATTTTTTAGCCGATCGGTGGATATACTGGGATCTCCATATCCTTTTAGCCTTAAGGAAGTCAAATTAGGTGGTTCTCCAGTCACATAAACTGGTGTCCGAATTCGAAAATCGCCTCCCAATTTCAGTAAAGCCGCAGCAGTAGTCAGCAATTTAGTATTGGAAGCGGGAGTAAAATAACTATCAGCTGCCAAGCTATAGAGGGTGTCCCCAGCAGTAAGAGTTTGAATTAAAATACCCCAACGCGATCGCTTAAACTGGGGACGATTGATAATTGCTTCAATAGCCGTATCTAAATCGCCCGGACACAACTTTTCTTTCTGTTTCTCCTCATCTCCGCGTCTTTGCAAGGGACTGTCTTTTGAGGAAACTTCAAAAGCTTGTACGCTTCTCGTTCCTTTATCTTCGACAGCCGCGTCTATGAAAGGGAATTCTTTTTCTGAAAGAAATTTAATAGGAAGCTGTGTCGTTGCTAGCGCATTTGATGGAAGTAATGATATTGCTAAGAATAAACCCAGCCAACTCCGGAAGTCAATTGATAATTGATAATTGAAAATTGATAATTTATCCTTTATCAATTTTCTTTTAAACTTTGTACGGACGTAGCATGCTACGTTCCTACCGCGAACATTAAACCTAGATCTATACTTCACTCAAGGAAAAACCGCTATATGGAAATTACCAATTAACCAGGTTGCGACGGGGATTAAAAGTTTCTATTTTCCTAATTTGTTCGTACAGTTTTTGCTCCTCTTCACTAATTTCTTTGGGGGCGACAATTTGTATTTCTACTAGCTGATCGCCGCGATCGCCATTTTCTCCTGGATAACCTTTATTAGCCAAACGCAATCTTTGTCCGGACTTGACCCCTTTGGGCACTATCATTTTGACTAATCCATCGATAGTAGGCACTTCTACAGCACCACCCAAGACTGCTTCAGAAGGAGTTACTGGGACTTGACAATAAATATCCAAGCCCTGTATGTCAAAAAAAGAATGACGGGCTACAGTAACTTTTAAATAGAGATCGCCACCATCAAGTCCCTGACCTTTAAGTCGGATACGCTGACCGTCGACTATAGCAGGAGGCATGTCTACTTCTAGCGATCGCCCATCTTCTAAGCGAATACGTTCCCTGCCTCCCCGATATGCCTTAGCTAAAGGTAGAGTTAATTTAGCTTCGATATCGCGTCTGCTGGGACGAGAACTAATTACTCTCTCTTTTTTAGTCGTTCCGGGACGATAATCGCTGGTATTTACTCTTACGCGAGAACGTTCGGCACTAGAGGTTTTACCGCCACGACCGTTGCGCATAAAGCTACCAAAATCCCCAAACGGACTAGATTTGCCATTCTTGCCGCTTTTCCCCCAAGCTTTACTAAACTGGTCGTATTGCGATCGCTTAGTCACATCCGAAAGAATTTCGTATGCTTCATTAATATCTTTAAATTTTTCTTCAGCGATTTTATTCCCCGGATTGCGATCGGGGTGGTACTGCCTAGCTAATGTTCGATAAGCTTTTTTTATCTCTTCACTAGAAGCATTTGGGTTAACACCTAAAATTTCATAATAGTTCCGCACTGTCTGCATAAGGAATCTGGTTAGAAATTAGGGCTTAAGAATTACAACTTAAATAATTAGTTTTAGATAAGTAATTTAAGTATTGTAAATTTTTCTCGTATCGGTCGCCATAGTCAAGCAAAATCGAGTTCGATTTGGTTGGCGATAGCTTTTAAAACCATTCATCATCGTCTTCGTCCCAATTATTTTCAATGGGGATATTGCGCGAACGATTGCGACTATTATAGGAACGGCGGTCTGGGTCGGTATCCCTATAGCGATTTTCCGGTCGAGAAGCGTCTCTTCCAGCCGAGTAACCCCCGCGATCGTAGCTTGGGGAACGATAGTCATCCCGGTAGTCATCCCGTCGCGGACGAGCGTCGTAACTAGGAGAACGGTAATCATCTTGATAGCCAGAGTAGGGACGACTTGCGAATCCTCCGTACTCATCCCGATAATCCGGACGACGAGGATCGTAACCATAATCCTCATCTATCTTACTCTCTCCCGTAAAAGTACGTTTGATTGCGCCAAAGAAATCATCCTCTTCGTCTTCGTATTGCAAGCGGACTTCGCGATTGAGTTCGTAGAGAGCGTCTTGTAAATCTGCTTGCGCCCGATCTAATGCCATTTCATCGTTCCGTTCCAGACTGGCAATAATTTCATCGCACAAAGAATCGATGCGACGACGATAGTAACTAGCAAATTGACTGCCGAAGTCGAGGGTTACTTCTTTCAGTCTGCGTTGCGCTTGATCGCTCAAAGCTTTAGCACGATTGCGTTTTTCTACTCTTTCCTTCTTTTCTCTATCTTGGTCGGCAAACTGTTCTGCTTCGCGAATCATGCGATTAATTTCCGACTCGCTAAGGTTAGACGCTCCTTGAACGACGATACCTTGTTCTCTACCTGTAGTTTTATCTCTTGCCGTTACTTGTAGAATGCCGTTAGCATCTATATCAAACGCCACCTGAATTTGGGGTATCCCTCTAGGGGCTGGGGGAATTCCTGTCAGCTTAAATCGTCCTAAAGATTTGTTGCCGGCTGCCATTTCCCTCTCTCCTTGAAGGATGTGAATTTCTACCAATGTTTGATTGTTTTCTCCGGTAGAAAAGATATCGGAACGGCGCACGGGAATTGTAGTATTGCGGGCAATCAACTTTTTCATTACGCCGCCAATAGTTTCTAATCCAAGGGATAGGGGAGTCACGTCCAGCAGCAGGATATCTTTTACCTCATTCGTCAAAATACCTGCTTGGATTGCGGCACCGACGGCAACCACTTCGTCGGGATTTACATTCTGATTGGGTTCGAGATCGATATAGCTGCGGATTAACTGTTGCACCATGGGAATGCGCGTCGAACCACCCACCAAGACTACTTCATCTATTTGCATCGGGCTAATACCAGCATCACCGAGAGCCCTTTTGAGAGGACGACGAAGGCGAGCAACTAAATCTCCGCACAATTCTTCAAACTTAGCGCGAGTTAATTTAGTTTCGATGTGTCTCGGTCCCTCTTCGGTAGCGGTAATAAAAGGTAGGTTAATCCCAGTAACGCTCACGCCAGATAGTTCAATTTTCGCTTTTTCTGCTGCTTCTGTAAGACGTTGGAGAGATTGACGGTCTTTACGCAAATCTACCCCTTCTATTGCCAAAAATTCATCCGCTAACCAATCGACAATTCTATTATCAAAGTCATTTCCGCCCAATTGAGTATCGCCACTGGTAGCTTTTACTTCCAATACGCCATCTCCTACTTCTAAAATCGAGACATCAAAAGTCCCGCCACCGAGATCGAATACCAGAATTGTTTGATTGCCTCTTTTATCTAAGCCATAAGCTAAGGCAGCGGCAGTAGGTTCATTAATGATGCGCAACACTTCTAATCCAGCAATTCTCCCAGCATCTCGGGTAGCTTGACGCTGAGCATCATTAAAATAGGCAGGTACGGTAATTACTGCCCCAGTTACTTCTTCTCCCAGATAGCGACTGGCTTCTTCTGCCAACTTGCGCAGAATCATAGCAGAAATTTCTTCGGGGGCAAATTCTTTTTTAAGACGGGGACAGCGAATTCTGATATTGCCATCTTCGTCACGACGGACAGTATAAGGAACTCGTTTAGATTCCGGTTGTAATTCGGCATATTTACGACCCATGAACCGCTTAACTCCGTAAAAAGTATTTTGAGGATTAAGCACGGCTTGTCGTCTAGCTAGTTGTCCGACTACCAATTCTCCATCTTTGGTAAAACCAACTACTGAAGGGGTGGTTCGCATCCCTTCCGAGTTAGCAATAACTATAGGCTTGCCGCCTTCCATGACTGCCACTACAGAGTTAGTTGTTCCCAAGTCTATGCCGACTACTCTTCCCATGGATATTGTTTTCTCCTAGAATCGTTCCCCGCTCATTAAAATGTCAAGTTTTCCTATCAAAGTTTTTTTGGCTCTTAAGGGAAAGCCTAGCTTTATTAAGATAGCTTGTTTTGTTTGATTTACTTTACTTGCTTTGGCAATTTAAGAACTACACATTATTAAGTGTAGTTTAATCAATTTTAAGTTGGTTTTTGAAGGCACTGTTTGCCAGCAGAGGGACTCTCAATATATCTGAAGGTTAGACGAAAAGATAAACTGCTAAATAGCAAATTTTCTTGTGGGCAAACAGAAAAAAACACCATGAGGCATAAATCATCGATACATAGTAACACCCTCCAGATGATAACAGTAGAACAGCCGGAATTATCAATAGTCGTGCCAATTTACAACGAAGCAGAAAGCATATCTCATTTACTCGATGCTATTACCGATGCAGTGAAAGCAACCCAGTTTAGTTACGAGATTGTTTGTGTTGATGATGGTTCGACTGACGGCTCGACGGAACTGTTAACCCAAATTGCCAGTCAGCGCACGGATTTAAAAGCAGTAATTTTACGGCGCAATTACGGACAAACTCCGGCAATGGCAGCAGGCTTCGAATACGCTCGGGGGAAAGTAATTATTACTCTCGATGGCGATTTGCAAAACGATCCGGCAGATATTCCTCTGTTATTGGCAAAACTAAACGAAGGCTACGATTTGGTTAGTGGTTGGCGACAAAACAGACAAGATGCGGCTCTTACTCGATTACTGCCTTCTAAAATAGCTAATTGGTTGATTGGCAAGGTAACGGGGGTAAGAATACATGATTATGGGTGTTCCCTCAAGGCATATCGAGCGGAATTAGTAGCTGATATGAATCTTTACGGAGAGTTACATCGCTTTTTACCCGCTCTGGCGTACATTGAAGGAGCAAGAATTACCGAGATCCCCGTACATCATCATGCTCGCCGTTATGGCAAAAGTAAATATGGGTTGGGCAGAACCATTCGAGTGGTAATGGATTTATTTACCGTCTTTTTTATGAAAAAGTTCCTCACTAGACCGATGCACGTTTTTGGTTTCTTAGGTTTAATCTCCCTGACTTTAGGAGTCTTAATGGGACTTTATTTGACAGTACTCAAACTGATATTGCAACAAAGTATTGGCGATCGCCCTTTACTCATTTTATCTGCTCTGCTGGTAATTACGGGAGTGCAGTTATTTTGTTTTGGTTTGCTAGCCGAATTGCTCATGCGTACCTATCACGAATCGCAACAACGCCCTATTTATCGTGTCAGGGAAGTAGTAGAAGCAGGGAACAGGGAATAGGGAATAGGCATTGGTGACAAGTTAAGAAAATGTACAAATTGTCAAGTATATAGAAATAGAAGCATCAAGGGCATTTTAAACTAAAAAAGGAAACAGATTAAAGTGCGCTCGCGCTCTTGCGTCATGGCACA
>JADEWQ010000103.1 GCA_015207585.1 Pleurocapsales cyanobacterium LEGE 06147
ACACCATTGTTCGGTCGGTCTTGACTGCTAGAACATTTTTGATTTTAGGCGTAGCTTTCTCTACTTAACTGATATTTTCTGTTTCTTTTAGACTTAACGAATACCTAGTTCGTTGGACGCTCACGTCCAGATTGCAAAGAGAGAGGGCGAGGAGTAATACCCTCCCTCGACTCTACCAAGCCAGATTTTATCTATAGCGATCGCTGTAACAGTAAAACTACCTTATAGCTTAAAAGCATTGATTAATAGCGATTGGTTTTGCCACCTCGCTGATACTGTTGGCGAATTCAAAAACACACTCTCAGGCGATCGCCAGTTTCCGATTTGCTAATTTCTGAAAATGAGAAATACGAGTTTTCGCTAATGGAATTTCTTCGAGCCAAGCGTAAATTCTCTCCAAATTAATCGCTGCTGCGGTCAAAATATGTTGCAAACGAGTTTTCCTCAATCCAATGTAACGACATTGCCGTAAATTAAAACCGCGAATGCCTTGAGAAATAGTTCCTTCAATTCCTGAGCGTAGAGAATATTGCTGTTTAAATTCTGCCGTTGTTTGTCTTTGCCTCGCATTGACTAAAGCTTCATACTCATCTTGAATCATTAAAGTTAAACCACGAGGATTAACAGGTGCGCGAGTGCATTGGGAGCGAACTGAACAAGCAGAACAATGGCTTTTCCGAAATTCAACATGAATTATGGGTTTGCCGTAAGAGTCATGACTATTTTTCCAGAGCCGACTACGTTTACCCTGTGGGCAATAAACAGCTTTTCTTTGCCAATTAACCCTAAAATGAGACATATCAAACCCTTTTCCCTCTTTGGCTTGCCATTTGGCATTCAGAGCAACAGGTCCAAATAAATCAATTTGATAATCTTCCTCACAAGTTTCGGTTAAATGAACTTTATAACCAGTCCAACTAGTAGAACGTTTGGTACTTCTACGAGCTTCGATTTCCTAGGGAGAAAAAATTCTTTTGGCATGAGGTGGTCCATCTTTTTGTGTTCGCAGTTGGACTTTGTCTTCTGTAGGTGCGTAATACTGCTGTAACCAAACTTGACGTAGGACTTCTACTGCTTTCAAATTACGAATTGAAGCCGGTGTGTTTTCAGCATAGATAACATCAAGTAAGTAAAACCTATCCTTGCCAATAGCGATCGCCTTAGCTTCTTTTTCCGCAGCAGTTCGGGTTTTATTTGAATGTTCTACTTTTTGTCCATAACGTTCATAAAATTCAGGAGTCAACATTTTCTCAAGCCAGTTTGGGGCAAATTCAGCTAATGTATTCAAGACATATTTCAGAGTTTCTTCGAGGTGTTCTAATCTGGTTAATTCTTTGACAGCAGCAAGTATATGAGTCGAATCAGTTCGAGCTTTGCCTCTGGATTTGAGTAATCCCAGTTCACTCAATCGAGATAGCATTTTATCTAAGATTTGTTTTTCTCTGCTGCCTTCTATTAAGCGATCGCGAAACTCACTCAAAACAGAAAAGTCAAACCTATCGTCTTCTAATTCTAGAGAGAGAGCGTATTTCCAATCAATTCTTCCTCTGACTGCATCTGCCGTTTGCCGATCTGAAAGATTTTCCAGAAATTGCATGATTAAAATCATGGTTAATCGCCAAGGGGCAAGTGCTGACTGTCCTCGTTCTGGATATAGTTCGGCAAATTCTTCATCGTTATAGAACACTCCCAGTTCATCTCTCAACCGCATATATCTATTGCCTTTTGGAAATGCTGCTTTGGCTACTCTTGCTGTAACTTCTGGAACGGGAAAAATTAATTCAGGATGTAAACACATATGCTCACCTCACCTTAACCCGATGAGTTGATTTTAGATTGTTGGCATTCGAGCAAAATTATTAAATTGTTTTTCAACTGGCGATCGCCTGAGAATGTGTTTTTTGAATTCGCCAACAGTATCAGTTTCTTGGCTCAATCTCGCGAAGCTCACCGTCAGAGGCGAACGCTAAGTCTTAACAAAGATTACAATTTCTGAAATCATTATGCCCATTCTGATTGTAAACCCACCACACCTGGCAATAGGCAGCCGCATTCCGCGCGAGCAACTACCACCACTAGGACTTCTGTGCGTGGGTGGCCCACTGCTGGACGCTGGACATCACGTCACACTACTGGATGCTGAACTCGGTCCGCTTTCACACACTGAGATAGTCCGACAAGTTGTCATGCACCGCCCACAGTTGCTTCTAATAGGTCACTCTGGCTCGACATCAGCACATCCTATAGTAATTGAATTGACTCGTCGCTTCCGTGAAGAGTTACCAAACATGAAGATTATCTATGGTGGTGTATTTCCGACCTATCATTTCCGTGACATACTTACCCATGAACCACAGATTGACATAATTGTTCGTGGAGAGGGTGAGGCTACTGTATCCAGGCTCGTTTCAGCTATTGAAAGTAGCGAGGAGCTTGCTAGTGTTGAGGGTATTGCTTTTCGTCATGATGGTCAAATTATCGAGACACCACCTGCTCGTGCGATCGAAGACCTCGATGCCTATCGCGTAGGCTGGGAACTAATCGATCCGAAACGGTATAGCTACTACGGTGGTAAACGGGCGGTTGTTATGCAATTTTCCCGAGGATGTCCACATCTATGCAACTACTGCGGTCAGCGTGGCTTCTGGGCGCGTTGGCGACATCGCGATCCACAAAAGTTTGCTAAGGAAATTGCTTGGCTTCATCGTAGCCACGGCGTAGAACTAATTAACTTAGCTGACGAAAATCCGACAGCGAACAAAGCTATCTGGCGTAAACTGTGTGAAGCAATTATCGCTGAAAATATTAACGTGACTATTATCGGCTCGACTCGTGCTGATGATATTGTTCGCGACGCGGATATCTTGCACTTGTATCGTCAGGCTGGTGTTGAGCGGTTTCTCATGGGGATGGAAAACACCGACGAAGCAACTTCTCAAAAAAATTCGTAAAGGGGGAACAACGCAAAAAGACCGCGAGGCTATCCGCCTGTTACGACAGCACGGTATTCTCTCTTTGGCAACCTGGGTGACTGATTTTGAAGAGATTACTGATCGCGATTTTATCCGCTCCCTGCGACAGTTGCTTTGGTATGACCTAGACCAGATTATGACGCTGTATGTCACCCCGCATCGATGGACTGGATATTATAGTATTGCAGCCGAGCGACGAGTTATTCAACTTGACCAACGGCTATGGGATTATAAACATCAAGTGCTGGTGACAATAAATATGCCACCGTGGCGGATTTTTCTCTGGGTTAAATTCATCGAACTCGTGCTACAGGCTCGACCAAAAGCATTATGGAGGTCATTTCTCCAGAGCGATCGCGCGACCCGACACGGTATGAATTGGTTCACTCGTATGGGTAGGCGTGTCTTGTTGCATGAGTTGTGGAGTTTCTTCTTTCGCGATCGTCGGGTGAATGACGGTCCGACACTGGAACAATTTTGGGGTGCGCCACAAGAGCATCAAGAGATTCCGCTGCGCATACGACCCTAGCACAAACCCACAAAGTCCGCCGAACCAACCGTTGCAGCGGACACCCCGCCAATTGTCTAACTGCTATATGACCTTATCTGTCCAAATACTTTTTCCTTCGTCTTCATAGAAGCGATACAAGATAGGCTCATCTTTAAAAGAAGATTCGTCAAGAACGTCATGAATAATTTTTCGCTCTATTAGTTGTTGTCCGAGCTTTACTGCTTCCCTACGAGAAATATGAAAATTTTTAGCAAGCCAATCTACTGCTTCATTACCTAAAAAACATCGATGATATAGCTTTAATTTATGATGACGAGCTTTGATTTTTACACCTTGGTTTCCACGCATTTGCGCTACTAATTGCTCAAAATTAATTTCCTCAGTATTTTTATAATTTTTTGGCTTTATTTTATTAGTAGTTAATGGTATAAATTGATTATCTTGTCGCCAGAGACTAATTTCAGTTTCTTCTTTAATTATTAAAGAAGGAATTTGTTCTTCTTCGTTATCTAAGTATTCCTGGCGAAATTCTTTAATAGCAGCATTCACTTCCTCTTTGCTATAAGATTTGATCTTGACAAAAATATTCCCTTGATAAAGCAATCCTGATAATACTTGCTCCTTTCCTGCTACGTTACCTACTACCTGACAATGTTGTACCTGATCGTCATTAAGAATCAACATATAATCAATTTCCTCCTCTAAGATTTGTCTGATAATTTATAGTTTTTATTGGGTTTTATAGAAATTGAATTTTTAAATATATTTTTTTAGTAGCAATTACAAAAGTTTTGGCATAAATCCTGGGCTAAATTTTTATACAAAAGCTTGAATTTGAGCCAAATTGAAGTTTAAATTTTACGTAACTTAAAGTTATTCACCCGGCTTGCCATTGATTAGATATTAATAACGCTCTATTTCCCAAATCTCTGTATATTCAAACTCATCAGAACTCCTTTTGACAAGAGGATAACTCACTCCACTCACTTGTAGCCAATCTTCTTGACAATCTGGTTTGGGAGAGTTATAAACTAGCACGTATTCTTTGCCGATATAATCTGCGATTTCTGTTTCTACTTCTCCTCGCCATTGAGTTTGAGTGGCGAGGATAACTAACTGATTAGCTAACTGAGGAATGGATTTAGCTACTTGTCGTCGATAAATTTCATCTAAACTGCCGAAAGGGGAGTCCATCACCACCGGAAATGTACTGCTATCGATTCCAATTAGACTGTTGCCTTGACTCCATGTTCTTACTCGCTCGATAATGCCACCAATAAAAGATAAACTGAGAATCTGATTTTCACCAGTAGAAGCAGCGACGGGAACTGCCATACCCGAAGTATTTTCAACCAAAGTTAATTCGTAGTCTGTACCTAGTTTGGGTATGTAGGGAGTAAAAGAGATAGAATTAAATATCTCTCCGACTTTTTGCTCTAAAGCAAGACGAAATTGTCTTTCCAAACGCAGTCTTACTTCAGTTAATCGCGCGATCGCTTCTTCGGTTGACTGAATGCGTCGTCGTGCTAATGCTTGCTGTTCTTCCCTAAGTTGATGTTTACCAAGTTGTTTTAGTAGTTTATCAATTGTTTTAGTATTAGTTTCTAGTTGCTGTTGATTTGCTCCTTGTTCTAAAGTTAGATCTTTAATGGTATCTTCGATTTCTTCACTATGTTTTTGTAATTGTTGAATATCTTTATCTGGATAGCTTCTGAGTTTTTTATTAATTTTATCTAATTCATTTTCTACTCTTACTATCTCTATACGTTGATGATTCAGATAAGCTTGTTCTTGGTCTAATTGTTGCCAAAATTCTGTCACTTGTTCGTTATACTTATATACTTGAGTTTCTAAACGAATAGTAGATTCTTCAATATCTGTCATTTCGGCTTTTTCTAACCAGGCTCGAACATGCTGAAAGACTGAGGTTTCTGGTTGCAGTTCTGTTCCACAAATACAACGTTGACGAGCGAGTAATTGTTGAATAAATTCCTGTTGAATCCCGCTACCTAGACGATTATTTGTTTTTAGCTTATTAATTAACTCAGAAAAATTTTCTACTATTGACGAGAGAAAAACTGTATAACCTTGCCGAGTAATTAGCTGTTTGAGATTATTTTTGGCTTGGATTAAATTAGTTTTATTTCCTTGTTTCCGCTCTACTAATTTTTCTTTTAATTGCTGTAATTGATTAGCACCACTTAGTTCTAATAGTTGATTGGCAATAACTTGTTTTTGCTCTTGGAGTTTTTCTAATTCTTTAACTATTTCTTGTTGCTCCAATTGTAGGCGATCGCGCTCTTGTTCTAGTTTTATTTGTTCTTGTAATAACTGTTTAATTTCGATATCACCAATAGCGTGCAATTCTTCTTGTAAACTCTTTTTGGTTTTCTTTAAATGATCGATAGCTCGATCTAAGACTTTAACCCCTAATAATTCTTTAGTATCTTCGGCAATATTATTATTTTTTCTTTCTCGAAAAAAACGATCGATCCGTTCGCCATCGAAGAAAAAATATTGATGTAAGCTGGTAGGTAAAATTCTTTCAATAATATCTACTGGGGGTTCGAGAGGAGGATACCAACGCCCATCTTCGGCTGATATCAGCATAAATAATTTAGTTGGACTATATTGAATTTTGTCATCTTTGTTGTTCGTGGCATAACATTTACGCTTTAATTGATAATGACAATTTTGATGGGAAAATTGTAACTCTACCCAACAATCAACGGCTATACCAATATTTGCTTCTGTAATGGCACGCTTATTAATTAATAAATCAGGGGAAGCAAAAGCTGCTGTAAATTTCTCGTATAATACCCAAGTAAAAGCATTAAGCAGAGTCGTTTTTCCCGCGCCATTATTTCCGTGAATAACAGTAGTATTTTGTCCACCACTAGCAAATTTAATTACTGGAGTTTTGCCATAAAACTGTCGAAAATTACATAGTTGTAGAGAAATTAGTTTCATTGAATTACTTCTTTAATAATCTTTAAAATATCATCGTTGATATTTCTCGGTGTTTTTAAATAGAGTTTATCCTTTTCTAATTGAAGAACTCGCTCAATTATGGCACGAATCTCAGGCGGAGCATTAGTAATGGGTTCTTGAACATTATCTAAAGAAGATTGCGGGGACATTTATTGATATTTTTAGCGAAATGCTGAGAGTAGTTTATTCGATTATACTGTCGTCTCTATTTAGTGAAAATAGCAAAAATATACTGTATAGACTTTACAATTGAGACATGAAAATTTATATAATTAATGTCTCGATCTTAATTAACATAAGGCTATTTTATTCCTCGATAGCCAGAGAATAAATTCTCTGTCTCATAGCGAAAGTCCTATGAAAGACTCCAGCTATAAGCAAAGAAATTCATTTCTTGGTGCAAAGTACTTAGCCAATTAGGATAAGAAGGAAATAGTCTTAATTAACAACCATATTTTTTGTTAAGTATTAGTAGCTTATTGCTCGCTTCCTCTGCATTATCAGCCAAGTCAGCAAATTCAATAAATCTTTTCAACTCTTTGCGCAATAAATTTCGTTCTACTTCCCAAGTTTCACGATCTAAATCGGGAGGCATAATGATCGCATCAAATAAAGTTGCTCTATCTTTTCCTGGATAGGGACGTAAAATTCTACCACGACGCTGAATAAATTGACGGGGATTGCCAGTACTTGCCAAAATCACTCCCGTTCTAATGGCAGGGATATCTACTCCTTCATCCAAACAACGAATGGCGACTAATCCTTGTAATTCTCCGCTTTCAAATTGACGGCGTAACTGTTCTCTTTCCTCTAAAGATGTATCAGCAGTGTAAGTATTAACGCGATAACCTAATTCTTGACCTAAAAGATGAGTAACCGCTTCTAATTGACGGGACGTATAAGCCAAGGAAGTAGAAGCATAGTTTTCTACGTACCCATCGCCACAATAAAACAAAGTATGAGTGGTATGCAAGCGGCGTAACATTAATTCTCTCAACGCATTTAATTTATTAGCTGCCGAACCAACTAAACGCGATCGCTGCATCAATAAAGAAGTTAAAGTATCATTTTGCTCTAAATTATCATTCTTATTTAATGCCCAACCGATTCTTTTAGTCAGTTTGGCATAAGCAAAAGCTTCTGACTGGGTTAGTTCGACAAAAATAGGATAATAAAGATAACGAACTAAAGCCCCTCGGGCGATCGCATCTGCTAAACTAAATTCTGGTTGTAAAATGGCACCAAAGTAACCTAATAAAGCATCAGTTCCATCGTCATCGAAATATCTTTCGGGAGTAGCAGACAAACCGAGACGCAAGCCAATATTACGAGGTAAACTCGATTCCAAACGCAAAGAACCTAGATTATGCGCCTCATCCCCAACAATCAAAGTTTTAGCCGGAAAAAATCTAAGCTGGGATTGAAATCCCTCATTAATTAAAGTGGAATTAGTCGTAATAACTGTCAAAAAAGATTGATTGCCAGAACGAATATTATAGAGTTGTGTCGATAACTCACTCTGCCAGTTATAAACAGTTTCAAAAGCAAGAACAGGTTCAAGATTAAATTTGGCACATTCTCTTTGCCATTGAGTAACCAAATGACGATAAGGACAAACAACCAATAAAACCTGTAAACCAATTTGCTGATAAAGTTCAGTAGCGATCGCTAAAGCAATAATCGTCTTACCGCTACCCGTTGCCATCTTCAACGTACCCCGTCCTTTATTTCTAAACCAGCTAGCAACAGCTTGTCGCTGATAATCCCTCAATTGAAGAGAAGAAGGTATTTGGGGTACTCCTAAAGATTGAAACTGATAATCCCTTTTTTTCTCGGCAACCCTTCTACGCCGAGACTTAATCTCATACTCAGCAGCTAACCTTTCCCAATCGATAGAAGCTAAAAAATCAGTGTACCCATCAACTTCATACCTGCATCTTTCCCAGTTCATCTTCAGTCCAAAACCAAATTAAATTTATACTGCCAATAAACCCCAAATTTAGCAAAACAACTGCGATCGCTTTTCCCACCAGCCAAAAATTTTTTATATTCTTAGCGAACTTCTCTTTGCGCACTTTGCGCCTTTGCGAGAAAATAGATCGATTCATTCCCACACTCAGAGATCAATGACCAACAAACAATATGAACTTGCCATAGTCGGTGCAGGTTTAGCCGGATTAACTGGCGCCCAACAACTACAAAAAAAGGATATAAATAATCATCCTCGACAAATCCCGTGGCGTAGGCGGCAGAGTTGCGACGAGAAGAATTAATAACATCCCCATCGATCGCGGACTACCTTCATACAAATACAAAGAAAACAAACAGAAAAACGAATTCAACAACTGTGCCAAAAAAAATATCTTAACCTCAGCACAAACTTGGCAACTCACCTACGACTCCAATAAAACCGATCGCCTATACGCTAAAACGGTTGTCATTGCCATTCGCGCACCCCAAGCTTTAGCCCTACTCGAACCGCTCAGTACAAATATACCAACACAATTGCTCGTTCAACTAGGCTCCGTAAATTTTATCCCTATCTTGCCACAACTCAACCTTTACCTTTAATTTGCTGCGGTGATTAGGTGCAACGGCAATTCAGTTGAAAGCTAGCTCTCATCCATCCAAGTCTCCTTCCATAACTGTAGCGATCGCTTTTCTCGTTGTTGCCTGAAATTCTTTGACATTAACACGATTGAGCATGGCGATCGCGACAAACATACCCATAGCTTGTAGGGCAAAAACGAGACTATAAGCTAAAACTGGTGCTGTAAAAATAGCTTTGCCTATATCCAACACTACTCCACCAGCTACGGTGGCTAAAGCCCTCGACATTGCCTGTGCCAGTCCCCAAGCACCGATAAAAGTGCCAGCAGTCTCAGCCGCAGTGAGATCGAGCATGAGACTAATGCCGCCAATAGTAGCTATTCCAGCAGCACCACCAAATAAGAGCATTGCTATTTTCAAAATTATTTCTTGTTGAGTAAACCCAGACAAAATAATTAAACTAAAGCAAATAGCCACCAAAATACAGCCAATCTTGGTAGTTAATTTTTTGCCCAAACGAGGGACAACGAAAAAGCCCGTGATGCTGTAGCCAATTAAAATGCCAATACCCCAATAAGCATTCAGTCTGGTAGTAGCGGCAATGGACATACCAAAAACTTCGCCGCCATAAGGCTCTAATACTGCCTCTTGCATGAACAAGCTAATGGTCAATAAGGCTAAGAAAAAGAAAAATATACCTGTCTGACGGTTAGCAGTTAAAACTTTTAAAGCTTGTCCCAAAGTAATCTTATCTTCTCTTTCCACCAAAGAAGAGCGCGAGGCAAAACGAGAGTACTTTTTTTCTATTCTCCAAGTAGCTATGAAAGCTAAACCAATAACCAACAATGGAGCCAAAGTAAAGACAGAGTTAATCGGACCTTGTAAATTTTCTAGGGGAATCTGACCCGCTACTTTGCCTCCCCGTTCGATTTGCCTCAAAACGATACTACCGCTGATGCCGCCAATAATTATTCCTACCATCAACATCGACCAGATAACCGCCACAATCTTCGATCGATTCTCTTCTTCAGAAATATCGACCAACAGCGCAGTAAAAGGAGTAGAACTGGCACTGACAGCTAAACCATAGATTGCTAAAACCAAAGCTAATAAAACAGTCCAACCAATAGTTGTTGCACTCCAAAACCATTCTCCGTTAGCTCTAACTAGCGCACCTAACTGCCAGACTACTTGTAAGGCGAGAAAAACAGTCAAACCAAAAATAATTGTTCCCAAACGGACATAACTGCTGCGATGTAATCCCCAAATAGGCTTGGCATCAGACAACTGTCCGAACCAAACCCTAGCCGGAGCAACAAATTGAGATATTGCTAAGGTTCCGGCAGTAATAGTAGCAGGAATACCCAGTTCGCTAATCATAACCCGATTGAGAACAGCCAAAGTCAAGACAGCCATCAATCCTAAGCCTAGATTAAATAAACCTAGTCGGAAAACGGTTAACATTCCGACTGAAGCTTTTGCCGGACGAGGATTTGGTTGTGAAGAATCAGAAATATTTTCGGGAGTCATTTTTATCTGTTAGCTTTTAGCACTCTACTGCTGCGAGGCAGAAAGTAATTTATATGGCAACAGCAGATATTATTAATGATTACTTATTAGATGTTATGTTTGATTTTAATTTTTTTGCCAACGCTCGATTGAGGAGATAAGAACCTTCCGGAAAATTTGGTTGCAATTCCAAGACTCTGCGAAAAGCTTGCACTGCTTCTTTCCATTGCTGTTGCGACATCAACTCTCGACCCAAACAATGATAAAACTCTGGGTTTTTTGGCTCCAATTCCACTGCTTTTTGATAACAGTCAATAGCTTGCCGTTTTTGTCCTCGCCTACTCCAAATTTCGCCCAAACGATAATATACTTCTGGAAAATTGGGTTGCAAATCAACGGCTCGTTTATAACAATCAATAGCTTGTTCTAACTTTCCTTGTTTACAAAAAGTATTGCCGAGATAAAAATGATTTTTAGCTGGAGCTAGTTCTGGTTTTAAGCTCAATGCCCGATATAAATAGTCGGCAGCCTTTTCTAGCTTACCTTCCTGCACGAGAATTTTAGCTAGATTGAGATAGGCTCGTGCATATTGCGAATCTAGTGCGATCGCTTTTTGATAACACGCCACTGCCACTTTCCATTGTCGTTTCTTTTTATACAAATTACCTAAGTCTGTTTGGATTTTGGCTGAATTTGGATTGAGATTTGCTTGCTGACGATAGCGTCTAATTGCTTTGTCTAATTGACTTTCTTCCGAGTTATTCTGGGATTCTAATTTTTTTATGCGAGTAGATTCATCTTGTAGTAGCGACTGTTGCTGGTAAGTATTAGTATTAGCAGATAGATTTAGTTCTAATGCTTGACGATAGCAAAATGCTGCCTCTTGCCAGTAATTTTCTCGTTCTAAGTTTTTTGCTAGTTGCCGATAAAATTCAACCGATTGAAAGTTGTTCAAAGCAGTTTTTCGAAGCATTTCGGATGAAACTCGCGATTGTGGATTAATTTTTAATTCAAAGGTAGTTATAGCTCCGTCGGATTTATTTAAAGAGTTGGTTTGGTTGGTGACTTTTTTCCCGTTAGTTTGCTCTGCTTCAAGTTTTAACGCTCGATCGCTGCATTCTAAGGCTTTTTCTGGTTGACCTAATTGATGCCAGCAATAGGCTAAATGACGGTAAGCTTCAACAAAACTAGGTTGAATAATAATTGCCTTTTGATAGTATTGGCTCGCCTGTTGCCATTTCTCTTGCCAAGCGTACCAACTGCCAATCTTTACATACACTGCGGCTAAATTTGGTTCAATAGCTACTACTTTGGCATAACAATCCATTGCTTGGGCAGTTTTTCCCATTCTTTGCAAGGCGTTGCCCCAAATTTTATAAACTTCTGCTCTATTAGGATCGATTTGAATCGCCTTTTGACAGGCGCTAGCGGTTTTTCCCCATTGTTGTTGTTCGTAATGCTCTAATGCTTGCTTGATATAAACTGAGGCTGCTCTTTTACTGCGAGCGTCTGAGTTATCGGCGCTCGCTAAGTCGCCAAGGAGAAAATCGGGAATAGGATTATCATCACGGTTTTTAGGAGTAACATTTTGCCAATCTTGTCGTTGACTATTACTCGATAGGGGTTGAAAAGAAAAAGCCTCCTCTGATAAATTGGCAACCTGTAGCGGCGGAGTTATCCTATTTGCAGGAATCGGTCGCAAATATTTTTCTTTTGCTTTTCCAATCAAAGATTTAAGGACGATCGCCTGACGGTAATAGTCGGCTGCTTCTGCTACTTGTCCTTGTTGTTTTAAGCTATTAGCTAATTGTTCGTAAGCTTCTGCCAGGTTATCCTGTTGTTTGAGAGCTAGAGCCAGATGTTCGTAGATGTGGTTTGCATTAGGATTGTGCTGGATAGCTCGACGGTAAAGGTTGAGAGCGTGGGTCAATTTACCCTGTTGCCATAAGCTGTTAGCCTGCTCTAAAGTAGCCTCTAGACTGTCATGGTGGCTGATTTCGATAGAGGTATTAGAGTTTGTAACCGCTTCAGCCGATAGGGATTTTTCTTGCCAGAGATTTTGGAGTAGCTTGAACATATTAGCGTTCTTGGTATGGTACAAAGATACTTAAGTTTATGCACCTATCGAGCAGAATAAAATAATTCTTGTTCGATCGTTTCTACTAAAATACAAAAAAATAAGTGTTTGTACCGTCTTCTTACACGAGTTTGAAATTAAAATTGGGGTTTTTATTGAATTTCTAGGACAGCGAGGAAAGTTTTTATTAAATATTTCTTTAAATTTAGAGATGGGTAAGCACAAAAAATAAAGCGATCGCTATTTTGGTTTCATTTATCAACCTATAGCGGTAGCCAAAAGATTAGGACACATTAGTCTTCTTGCGTATCGACCTTCGTTTAGTAAGATTGCCTAGTACAGTTGAGTTTACTCATCCGCAAGACTTAGAAATCATCAGTGATGGGAAAGTTTTCCATGCTAGCGATCGCTTCGCCGAGCGATCGCCAAGTCCTAACGTATCAGTTTGTATTCGCTTTTTTTCAGTGATTGAGGGCAAGTGAGCGTTTTGCTCTTACTTGGGACTGCACCCAAGCCAACCAAGCTTCCAATCCCTCGCCCGTTTTAGCAGAGATAGGAATGATGGTGACATGAGGATTTATTTGGCGTACATTGGCTTCGATGCGCTCCAAATCGATCTCTAAATACGGAGCTAAATCGACTTTGGCGATCAATAAACAATCTGCCTCTTGAAACATGACGGGATATTTGAGAGGCTTGTCTTCTCCTTCTGTCACGCTCAATAGAGCAACTTTAGCGTGTTCTCCCACTTCAAATTCTGCCGGACAGACTAGATTGCCCACGTTTTCTACCAAAATCAGGTCGAGTTGGGAAGGATTGTATTGATGAGCTAGCTGATGAATTCCTCCGGCAACCATTTTAGAATCGAGATGACACGAGCGACCCGTGTTAATAGCAATAACGGGAACGTCATACTTGCGCAGGCGCTCGGCATCCAGTTCGGTGGTCATGTCCCCTTCAATCACCGCTATTTTAAACTCTTTACTGAGGGCGGCGAGAGTGCGCTCTAGCAGGACGGTTTTACCCGCACCCGGACTGCTCATCACGTTTAAGCAGGTAATTCCCCACCGATCGAAATGTTCCCGATTGTGGTCGGCTCCTTCTTGATTGGCATGAAGCAAGTTAATTTCTAAGGCTGCGTCAAAGGTTTGGTGCATGGTTCGATTTTAGATTGGAATTATCGGTCAAATAATTGTATTCAATGCGATCGATTTTCAGTTCTCGTCCAGAGCGAATATCTTCCATCGGCGAGCGGCATTCGGGACAGGCATATTGAATACCAATCTCGGGACGATATTCTTGCTGACAACGATGGCAAAAAGCAATTAAGGGAATTTCCCGAATTACCAACTTTGCCCCATCTAAGAAGGTATTGCAGGTTTGTACTTCAAAGGCAAATTGCAAACTGGCAGGTTCGACACAGGTAAATTGACCCACGACTAAATGAATGTGCGAAATTTTCGGTCGCTCGGGTTGTTCTTCCCACCAGTTTCGTACCGTTACAATTAATGCCTTAGTCATATCGGTTTCGTGCATTGTTTAAGTCCACGATACGAGTTCGGGTTGACCTTCTGGGTGAATGTAAGCAGGTTTTTCCTTGCGTGGCAGTTGACCCGACACGACTAAATACGCCATCGTATCGCAGATAATACGAGTCGCCATCAGTGAAGTGATATCGCTGATGTCATAGGGGGGAGAAACCTCTACTACCTCTAAACCACATATAGGCGCGCGTTGCACGATCTTACCCAGCAAATAGAGAGCTTCGCGAGGTAGCAAACCTCCCGGTTCGGGCCAACCCGTTCCAGGGACAAATCCTGCATCGATGCAGTCGATATCAAAACTGATCCAAACACAATCAGTGCCATCGGTTGCCCGTTCTATAGCAAAGTCTGCGGCGGCATCCAAACCCATTTCAGTAATGTCAGTTACCGTTAAAATATTGGTTGCTCTTTCTCGACAGACTTTTACACCTTGACGGGGCACTTGCCAACCACCAATGCCTAATTGCACCAAATTTTTGGCAGGAGCATTTTTCATATTGGTGGCGTGGAACCAAGGACAGGTATGCATCCTTTCGTCTAAGTCGGTTTCCTGGGTATCGGCATGGCGATCGAAGTGAATGATTCCCACTTTTTTATCTCCTAAATGGCGACAAATTCCTCGAACTGTGGGAAAACCTATGGAGTGATCGCCTCCTAAAATAATCGGAAATGCTCCCGAACTAAAAACGTGCGCAACACCTTTGGAAATCTGATCGAAAGACTTTTCATTGTTGGCGGGAATGGTAAAGATATCTCCCACGTCACAAAGGGTAATTTGTTCGCGCAGATCGACACCTAATTCAAAATTGTAGGTCGTGTATAGGGCAGAAATACGGCGGATTCCTTGAGGACCAAAGCGAGTTCCCGGACGATAAGTTGTACCTGAGTCGTGGGGAACTCCGATAATTGCTACATCATACTCTACTACCTTGCGGACATCTTCTAGATACGGAGCTTTTAGGAAAGTATTAATCCCAGCATAGTGGGGAAGTTCTCCCCGTGAAAAGTTGGGAATAGAGCGATCGCGAATACTCTCGGCTGCTTCTAAGCCAAACTCTAAACCGTGGGAAACTTCTTGTTGCCAACCAGTGAGCGGTAGCCGCGACTCTTTTTCTAAGGCTCGTTCTGCTTCAGTCGAGTCAATCTTGCCATTATTATTGGGAGGTTGAAAAGATGATTGTTCGGTCATAATGATGTTTTTGTTTGTCGCCAGAAAAAAACAATTAGCCCAAGAGAATTAATGATGTTCTCACAACACCATTCCACTCTCCCGGGCTTTTATCCCGCCGTGTAGCTATCTTGAGGTTAGAAAATACTTCAAGATTAGCTTGCCTCTCTCGGTCCAGCCGTCTAAGTCTCTTGGAAATCAGATAATAGTTAATTGTTGTTCACAAAAGCTATTTCCTCGAAATTCTTAAACCGGAACCCTAGAAGCTATCAGCGCATACACATTATATCTATGGTAAAAAAATATTAAATAAAATTCCCATAAAAAGTAACAATTAGTACTAAATTTATCTTACCAGTTGAGGCGATTGCCACAGTTGCCTTCGAAGATACAAGCTTTTATTAAATTTATAACTCGAATTCATCTTTATAGGTATTGACAAACCAAAAAATCCACTATAACTTATGGTTGTTAATTCCGTAAAAATCCTGAGAAACCGCAAATTTATTTATCTATCTTTTTAGATAAAAGTAGATAGACTGTGCAAAAAAATCCAAATATCTAAAGTTGGAAATCCTCATGTTGCCCATCCATCCTAGAGCTAGGAAATACAGGAGATTGAGCCACTCTTTTTTCCGTTATTATGTATTTATACTTAGGAGTATTCTCAATCCTTGTTATCTATTATTCACGAGTTTTCCCGTAAGTAATATCTATGAAGTAGTTGTCGATATTCGTAATCCTAAAACTCTCAAGATTAGTAGTTGGAAAACTTTATTTTGGCTGCGAACTATTTTAATTGTCTTACTAGATAGTTCTGCGATCGCTATAGCGTGGTTAATATCTAAAAAGCTCGGGACGCCAGTCTATAGTTTTTCTCTTTTAGGTTTGAGGCAAGAGCAGGGAGAAATAAGCTGGATCTGGTTAATAATAGCAGTAAATCTAGGTAGTTTACTGGCTTCCGGACTCTATGGCACTGATGAAAGAATTCGCAGCTATACTAATCTATTCAAAGCCCTTTCCTTAGCTCAAATTACTCTTTTATTGATTGCTTTCCTCATCGAACCAGGAATATGGGTATCTCGTTCGGTCTTCTTATCAGCATGGCTGTTGAACATAATCTTTGTTTGTGCTGGCAGATCTTTGCTTAGTTTGGCTGTAAATGAAATTAGAAGCAGATGTACTTATTTACGGCGCAAAGTTTTACTTTTAGGAAATCAAAAGGAAAGCATTTTAAAGTGTGGAAATTTCGCACTATGGTAGCTAATGCCAGTCAATTACAAGAAGAGTTAGAAGCAAAAAACGAAGTTCAAGGGGGCGTACTATTTAAAATTAAAGAAGATCCTCGCATTACAAGAGTTGGTAAGCTTCTTCGTCGTTATAGTTTAGATGAGTTACCACAACTAATTAATATTTTGTGGGGGGAAATGAGTTTGGTTGGTCCTCGTCCTTTGCCAGTGCGGGATGTTGACAAATTTTCTCCCCATCACTTTCTCCGTCATGAAGTTTTACCAGGAATTACCGGTCTTTGGCAAGTTAGCGGTCGTTCTAATACAAATTCGGAGGCAGTTTTTAACTTAGACTTTGCTTATATTCAAAATTGGTCGCTCGGTCTTGACTTGCAAATTCTGCTCAAGACAGTTCAAGTTGTTTTGAGTAGTAAGGGAGCATATTAAGCAATTAAAAATTAAAAAATAATCCACTGGCTACTTAATGTATGCAAAGGAGTATCCACGGAGGTTTAGATGACATCAGCTATCTCTAGAGAACATGAAGAATATATCGATTTTCAAAAGTACTGGCTGGTTCTGAAACGTCGTTGGGTACCGGCAACCGCAACTTTTGTTACTGTGGTTACTCTAACTTTACTGGCAGCATTATCACGCAAGCCAGTTTACGAAGCCGAAGCCCAAATTTTAATCAAATCCGATCGATCTTCTAAACTAACTGGTTTAAACAATCAGATGGGAGAAATTCAGGTTTTGACGAATCAGAGCGATCCCATCTCCACGGAAGCTAAAATCTTGAGTTCGAGACCAATTATAGAGAAGGCTATTAAGCAACTCGATTTAAGGAATGATGAAGGGGAGTTACTCAGATATCAAGATGTAGTAGGTAATCTCAAGGAAAGAGAAACAGAACTGGAAACTCTCCTGAGAAGTCAAATTAAACAAACTCGCGAAAACGAGCAAATTGGTTCTTTGGAAAATCTCAAAATTCTCAATATTGGTGAAAGCAGATATGACCAATCACTAATTAATGAATATACTCATTTAGGAGTTCAGCATTCCGGTGTAAGTAGTAAGTTAGCTGAATTTAAAAATACCCTAGCCGATCGTAAACAGCGTTTGGAAACGTTGCCTTCGTTAGAGGAGAAACAGCGAGAACTCGAACGTAGAGTGGCAGCAGCTCAAGCTACCTATCAAACTCTTTTAAGCAAATTGCAAGAAACTCAGGTAGCAGAAAATCAAAATGTGGGTAATATTCGCGTTACCGCCGAGGCGGTAGTACCGGAAGACCCCTCTGGTATCAGTAAAAAGTTGATTGTTGCCGCAGGGGGTGTGGTGGGAGCGTTACTTGGTGTAGCAGTTGCCTTTTTGCTAGATTTGCAAGACCGCTCGATTAAAAATAGTAAAGAAGCAGAGAAAATATTGGGTTATCCTTTGCAGGCAGTGATTCCTGATTGGGGGAAAAAAGCCGGCAGTTTAATCACGGATAGGCAAGATAACGTTGCTCAACTAGCTGCTAGCAATACAGCTCTAGTTCCTGTTAAAGAGTCATACCCTACTCTACAAGCAAGAGAAGCATATCAAATGCTACAAACTAACTTGAAATTTCTCAGTGCTGACTGGGAAAAAAAGGTTATCGCGATCGCCAGCTCGGTTCCTCGAGAAGGAAAATCTGCGGTAGTTGCTAATCTAGCCGCGTCTCTAGCACGGGTAAAAAGGAGAGTTTTGCTAATAGATGCGGATATGCGCAGACCCACTCAGCATCGTATCTGGGAAATAGCAAACACATCAGGATTGAGCAATGTGCTTATGGATGAAGCCGAATGGCAAGAAGCAATACAAAAAGTGATGCCTGGTTTAGATGTACTAAGTGCTGGGACCATACCTGACAATCCAGTGCCTTTGCTCGAGTCCGAACAAATGAAAACCCTAATCGAAACTATTTCAAAAAGCTATGACTGGGTGCTTTTAGATGCTCCACCTCTAGTAGGTATGGCAGATACCACGATCGTCGGTAGAATGGTTGACGGTCTTTTGATGGTAGTTCGTCCTGGAGTGGCAGATTATGGTAGCGCGATCGCAGCAAAGAAGCTTTTGATAAGTAATGGTCAAAATGTTTTGGGAATAGTAGCTAATGGGGTAAATCTTAAAAATGAGCCTTATGGCTCTAGCTATTTTTACGCTTTAGAGGAAAAGTAACAGTAAATTACACCCGATGCTTAAATATCTCTCAAAAGTTTGGTATATCCTGAAAGGATCGAGAAAAAGTCTACCGTTGCTGCTGCTTGTCTTTATTTTCTCATCTGTTTTAGAAGCTATAGGCATCGGACTGATTGGACCATTTCTTAACTTAGCCTCTAACCCAGATTCCTTACATCAAATTCCCTTACTCCAATGGACTTATTTACAGTTAAATCTGCAATCCAGTAATCAGTTTATTCCTATATTAGGTCTAGGAATTGGAATTGTCTTTTGTATTAAATCATTTTTATATTTTTTTGCTCAAAAATTCATTTTTAGCTTTAGCTTTAACCAACGAGGTAAATTAGAATCGAGGCTACTTAAGGCTTATTTGACAGTTCCCTATACCTTTTATTTGCGCAAAAATACCGCTAGCATCATTAACAATATCATCGTCGAAACTCAATGGTTTACTCTCGGATGCTTGCTGCCACTCCTTAATAGTATTGCGAATTTAACTGTCGTATTCGTCCTAGTTTTGCTTCTTGCTCAAACAGACTTACTTCTTTTGGTAATAATTTTAGCTGTTTTGCTACCTACATTCTTACTGTTCTATAAATTGAGAAATCAATTTAAAAAATGGGGTCGGGAAGCATCTCAAGCTAATCAAGAGACAATTCGTATAATTAACCACGGTTTAGGAGGATTAAAAGAGACGCGCGTTATTGGCTGCGAACCCTATTTCCAACAGCAAATGGAGCAACAGGTTCAAATAATGGCTAATGCAGCAACCTCAGCCAACAGTTTTCAGAAGCTACCGCGTATAGTTATCGAAACTTGTTTAATTTTATTTTTAGTAATTTTTGTATCTGTCTCTCAACTCTTTTTTGAGCAGAATATACAGGAACTGACTTCCATTTTGGCCGTGTTTGCAGTGGCTTCTATGCGCTTGATCCCAGCAGCCAGTCAGTTAGTACAGGCAATGGGTGAAATGCAAAATAAAAGCTATTGTGTCGATCGGCTCTACCTAGATCTTAAAGAGATCGAGAAGCAAAAAGCAAGTCAGTCTTTAGAATCAGTGCTTGGATTAACCGGAGATAATTTATCTAGTTCCGAGTATGGGGAAAATCAGACTATGAGTTTCGCCGAGAAAGTCGAACTAAACGAGGTTACTTACCGCTATCCCGATACTTCGGAACCTGCTATAGATAAAGTATCTTTGAGTTTTAAAAAAGGTCAATCCATTGCCTTAATTGGTAAATCGGGAGCGGGTAAGACGACATTAGTAGATGTTATTTTAGGTCTTCTCCAACCTGAGAGCGGCAATATCTACGTTGACGGCATATCGGTATACAGCAATATTCGTTCCTGGCAAAACCTTATTGGTTATATTCCTCAGTCCATTTTTCTCATAGACGATACCATCGAGAGGAATATTGCTTTTGGCGTTTCGGATCGTCTGATCGATCGCGCAAGAATCGACCTGGCTATTAAAGCGGCTCAGCTTGAAGAATTGATCGAGCAATTGCCAGACGGTATTAAGACCGTTGTCGGCGAGAGAGGAGTTCGCTTATCTGGCGGACAGCGCCAACGGATAGGAATTGCTCGTGCGCTTTATCACGAGAGAGAAATTTTAGTCCTCGATGAGGCTACTTCTGCTTTAGACAATGAGACAGAGAAGCTCGTGAGTGAGGCAATTCGCTCTTTGGCTGGAACCAAGACTTTGATTATTATCGCTCATCGTCTGTCTACGGTAGAGCATTGCGATCGCGTTTATTTGCTGGAGAAAGGTCATGTAATTAAGTCGGGTAGTTATCGAGAAGTTGTTTTAGAAACTTGTTAACTATTTTTCAAATCAGTGTATTAGGTCAAGATTTACCGATTTTTTTGGAGATTCTTGTAATATGTTTAAATCTTTTTTATGGCTACACATAAGAAAATCCGGTGGACACAGTTTTAGAAAAGCTTTTGAGAAAGTTTATATCCAATTATTATTTAAAAAAATTTTACCCGGAGCGGATTGAGATTTTGCTGCTTGCCAATATCACAGAATTATTGCCACCATCTTTAAAAGTTTGCTATGCAGCAAATGAGATAGATGCCGCAGTAAAAAGTGAAAAGGAAGGATGTGATATTTTTATTATCAAATCAGCAAAAGGCAATCATGAAATTTATGACAAACTACGTAAACTTAAAATAAAAGCGATAGCAAGATCTAATAATACTCCAGATTTTAGTGGATTAAATCAAATAGTAAATTGCCCCCAAATTCAAGCTCATGTTTGCGTGGGGCAAGAGCAATTAGATCTTTTGCGCGATCATCAAGTTTTTAAAAAATCAATTAGAATTTTTAATCCTTTTAATACAGAAAATTTTGTTCCAAAAAACGAGGTAATAAAGGGAAGCAATACTGGTGTATTTCTTGGCAATCTTATTTTGCCAAAAGGATTCCATCTTCTTGCTAGAGTTTGGTCTTTTGTTATCAAAGAAAGACCTGATGCAAAGCTGATTGTGATTGGTAGTGGAAAACTTTATAATCGCAACAATAAATTAGGAAAATACTGCCCTCAGACAGTACTATCAGAAGAACAATACTGACAGTAGACTACCAAGAGTATTCAGCCAGATTAGCGCAATTTTTCGAGATTACTCCCAAGGGTGGAGAAACAATTGGACTTGATGGCAAGGTTTTGAAAGGTTCTTATCTTCTCGAAGAAGATAACCAATACTGTGAATCCCATCCAGCCATGGTTTTGGTCAGTGCATACTTGGTTGAAAGCGCTCCACGGGAGCGAGGACACCCGTTATGGAGGGAAGAAACACTAGGGGACGAGCGAGCGCTTTGAAGCAAGAGCTTATAGAGACATGAATCGGAGACGCTCTGCTCAATTCTTGTATATT
>JADEWQ010000104.1 GCA_015207585.1 Pleurocapsales cyanobacterium LEGE 06147
TGCTGTTTTAAGAGTTTTTTCAGGCTTGATTCTGATTCGGCTATTTCTATGCGGACTACTCCTGACATTTTTTTAGTGCTAACTATTCTTTAACTATTTGTAGCATTCTTTTTTCTATTTCATATTAGATGGATAAGGATGTAACGCTGAGGCAATCAGTTCCTCGTTAAACCCTAGTCCATTGGAAGATTTTGGGGGCGATCGCATTCATTGTCGATAAATTCTCAGTCATGGTTGCTTTGCCTTTTGCTTCAAAATTGCTCGAGTTCATCGTAAATATCTAGAACTGCTTGCTCATAGATTGGCAGTCTGGTAGTCGCGATCGAGGCGTGGGTCAAGTGGTCCAGAACGGGCTTCTGGTGCATCACTTACAAAGGTAGGGCGATCGAAAATCAAATTGTTGACGAAACATCCCATTTGTAAGCCATGCCGTTCCAGTTCTCGCCCCATCTTCTCCTGAACTTCCACTGGACGTAATTTGAGAAAGTTGTCTTCAATGCCAGCAAATCCTCGCTCGGCAATGAATTTGACTTGATCGGCGGGATCGATGCCAGCATGTTCTAGAAATAGCATCTCTTCAGGTGAATTTAAGCCAATGTGCGGTGCATAGTTTAGGCGATATCTACGCTGATTGTGATGAGTACTGATTAATTGAGGTTGAGGCATCATTGGGTCTTATTCCTTGCAAATTTTGATGAAATATCGCGATCGCAAAATTGTTAGAGGTTGCTCTGTCAGGCAAGTAAGTTGTCAAGGGATCGATAATAGGTAGTCATGTTGACATCTCTTCCTTAGTGTTTCATTATTTAGATTGGCATGTATTAATAACGTTATGATACGTAATTAATTCAGCAAGACTAAACAGATATGTCAACCTCTAGAGCTAAAAAAGCCAAAACCACTGTAAAATCTGGGCGCGGACGACCGCGATCGCCAGAAACCCGTCAAAAAATCCTCAAAGCAGCCTATGAAATACTCAACGAGGTAGGATTTATCGACTTAACCATTGAAGGAGTAGCAGAAAGAGCCTCCGTTGGCAAACCAACTATCTATCGTCGTTGGAAGAGTAAAGCACAATTAGTTATGGATGCTTTTTTAGAAGTAGTAACTCCTGAGATTACCTTTCCCGATACTGGTTCGGTTAAAGAAGATTTTAGAGAACAAATACAAAAACTTGTCAAGGTTTTGAATAGTCCAAGAGGAGAAGTGCTGGCTAATGTTATTGGTAGTGGACAAGCAGATGATGAATTGATGGCGGCTTTTCGAGATAATTGGTTGACTCCCAGAAGAGATGATGCAAAACAAATATTTCAACGTGGAGTAGAAAGAGGGGAGATGAGAGCAGATATAGATGCAGAAGTGGCAATCGATGCTCTGTATAGCCCACTTTTTTATCGCTTATTGCTTAAACACGCTTCTCTCACTGAAAACTTTGTGGATGAATTAGTTGATGTAGTGATGCGAGGACTTGCTGCTAATAGTGAGCTAAATAACTGACAAATTCCATTACTCGGCTAACACTGATAAAAAGTTAACCAGATCGACTTTTTACCGCTGTTGTTTATTCAAAAACGAAGATAATAGCAATAAACTAATAGCTGCAATTGAGTTTTGATGTAGCGACTTCTCTGCGCTCTCTCTTAGCGTCCTTTGCGTCTTTGCGCGAAGCAACTTAGTATTAAAAACTAACAATTTTCAATCCAAAACCCAAATTAAATAAGGGGCACGGTAAACGTAACCGGACATCTTATTGCCCCTTATTATTAGAAACGTAGAATTTCTCTTCCATAATTATTAGGAGTAGGTTCAATTTCCCAGATTAATCCTTCCCCTGGTTCTAGGGCTACTTCGAGAGCAAGCTGTTCTACAGCAGTATCAGCTACATCCTCGTTGCCTTCAAAGGGTTGTAAATCTTCCGTCACTAGTCTGAGTTTAAAACCGGCTGGGATCGTGCCGCCAAGCACGAGACTGCGCAATTCAAATCTCCAGACTCTTTCTTCTTCGTTACCCAAAGGAAGAATTCTCAGTTGGTAAGATTGACCCGCAATAATTAGTTGTTTAGCAAGGGCGATCGCAGAAGTAGATTCTGTGGTAGCACTTCTAGCACCGACAAAGCTAGGCTGAAATTCTACTGGTTGCCAGCCCAATTCTGCTACTAAGTTAGAAATACCAGCTTGCAACAATTGCAATACAGGAACTTGTTCTCGTACTCCGCGACGCTTCTTGGCTAAACGATCGCGCCAAGCCTCATTTTGGATTAAAGCACCCCACAAACTAAAGGGTACAGCCAATCGAGGTAATAAAACTTTTGGGTTGCCCAGTCTTTGTAAGAGATTTTCTGCTTGAGCTGAGGATATTTCTGGTAGAGGTGCTACGGCAGCTTGAGTAATTTCTTCAGAACATAGTTCCTGCGCTACCCAAAGAACATCGAGATCGGTAATTAACTCTTCTTCTGCCAAGCTATAGGTGCGATCGCTGCTGTCGTAGGCTCCTTTTGCTTTCAATTGCTGGTGAGTGCAGTAGCCCCAAACTCTAATGTAGCGATCGTCAAGATTTACTTGTACAGCCAAGTAATAATCTGCTGTCCAATCGGGAATATCTACCCATTCTTGAGGTACTCTCAGTTCGCTCAGATCGCTGGCTTCACTAGGAACTAAAACTAATCTTTTGTTTGCTAAAGCGATCGCCGTGCCGTTGACTAATTCCCATGAATTAGATAGAGTAGCTCCCTTGAGCCAAACCCTAGCCCGACTATTTTGTTCTTCTCTCAGCCAAGGTAAAAAAGCTTTTAGACAAACTTGGTTGAGATGAGTTTGCCAGCGGCTGGTTGAGGTAGCTGCAGATTGGCTTTGCTGCCAAGACTCATTAATATTTTTGTCGGTAAGCTCTAGGATGAGCTGAGTTGGTTCAAATAGTGCTAGGTCGGACATCATCGGGCATACTCCTTATAAAATGTTACTTTAACTGCGGCTATAGTAGCCAGTTAGCCATTCTTCTAATAATGCGCTTATGCCCTTGAGTACGTCAGATGAAAGGGAAATATGCAGGTTTGTTTGACTCCAACGAGCTAAAGATTTAAGGAGTAGTTGCCTAGCCCTAGATAATTTACGAGAGACATTATATTGTTTTGTCCCCAATTCCTTAGCCATTTCTGTTTGGGTTAATTGCCGAGCGTAATATAATTCTAAGAGTTGTCGTTCTTGGCTGTCGAGAGCCTTCAAGGCTTCGATTAAAACCTGATTAATTTGTGCTTGCTGGCGATCGCGGTTTTGGGCTTCTTCGGAAGCAATCATGTCCGTCAGCAACGAATCATCGACTTCGCCGACGAGATTATCAACTATTTCGCCAGAATCTTGTCCCAGTCGCGGTTGATTGATAGAAGTAACATTAGGATATAGATAGGCACGGGCAGCTTTGACACAGGCAAGGAGCCACTTTTCTAGAGTTTCTGGATTAGCTTGGGAAGCCGGAAACGGGAGTTGTCCTTTGAATTCGCTATTATAAAGTTCGGCGATCGCTTTCCAAGTTGCCGCATCTGGCTTAGAGAGTTTACGAGTCGAGCCAGCTCGATCCGGGACATAGATTGTTTTCCAACAATTCCACGCCAAAACGTAGCGGTCTATCGTTTTTGAATCCAGTCCGGCATTCTGGAGAGATTCGATCAGTCGCTTCTGACTGAGTTTGCGCAGCAACGCCCAATCGGAGCAAATATCTACTTCTTGCCTTTGCCGGAGTAATTCGCGAATTAAGTTACTAAAAGTAATGCTGGCATAATTTTTGAGATTAAAGCCTTGGTTTGAATCAAAGCCTTTGAGAACTTTATCAACTCCCGAAATTGCCACTTGGAAGCAATCGGGGATGGTATATTGGGTGCTGGTAAAGCCAGAGATGGTTTTTTGCGTCGCCCAAAAACAGACCTCTTGTAAATAAGCAGATAGATGGTCTCTCGCCAAATCCTGAGGCTGTCGTAGCCAAGCTTTGTGCCAATAAATTGCCCAAAAATTTTCTGAAGTTTCTTGAGAAGACATTTGGGTCAAACGTCTCTCCATGCTGCGACGCAAACGCGGATCGCTCGCCCAACGACTAAAGCGATCGAAATCAAATTGGATAAAAGTAGAGAACAGGGTAACTATGCCTTGGCGAGGGTGCATTGATCGACCAAAATAATTAATGAAGTTACAAAATAACAATTAAAAGAGAAAACTGAGAAAATTACAGCACTAGCATTGGCAAAAAATTGCTTTACCCAGAATACTACACCGACTGAGGTTTAGCGATCGCAAATTAGTCAGTGCCCTTGATTATTTCTTTTCTTACCGATTCCTAAAGCATAGTAAAATTTGTCCCCACGTAGATCTATCTTGGCTTTATCCTAGCGATATAGGCGATCTCGGCTTTGCCGAGTCACTTATGCAAGGAGTTCGCTCCTTATAGTTACGAGCGCGCTATTTAGAATTGGGGTAACTCTAGGAAAATGTTTAAAAAACTTAAATTAAGACAAAAATTTACCATCTTGCTTCTGAGCATTCTTTTCGTAGGACTAACTCTAATTGGTGGAGCACTGGCTGCAGTTCTTAAACAAAATACAGAAAACGAAATTAGTTCTCAAGCACTGATTTTGATCGAAACCATGAACTCGGTGCGCGATTATACCAGTACTCAAATACAGCCAGAGTTGAGCGATCGACTTGAGTCGGAATTTTTACCTCAAACCGTTCCCGCTTATTCAGCTAGGGAAGTATTTGAGAACCTACGTCAGAAGGATACTGAATATCGGGATTTCTTTTACAAAGAAGCCACTCTCAATCCTACTAATCTCAGAGATAAAGCCGATAAATTCGAGCATGAATTGGTCAACAACTTTATCGATAATCAGAATCTTAGAGAGCTAACAGGCTTTCGTTCTGTTCCTAGCGGAGAACTTTTTTATATTGCTCGTCCTCTTAAAGTATCTAGAGAAAGCTGTCTAGAATGTCATAGTACTCCTGATGTAGCGCCCAAAAGCCAAATTGAGCGTTACGGAGCTGTTAACGGTTTCGGCTGGAAATTGAATGAAATCGTAGGAGCACAGATTATTTCCGTTCCTGCTAGAAAAGTAATCTCTCAAGCCCGTCAATCATTTTTAATTATTATGGGCATTGTCTCTTTGATGTTTATTATCACGATCTTACTGGTAAATTATTTACTCAATCGCAATGTCATTCGTCCTCTTAATCGCATGGCAAGAGTAGCTGAAGAAGTCAGTACCGGCTATATGGACGCAGAATTCGAGCAAATGTCCAATGATGAAATTGGTAATCTTGCCGAAGCATTCAAGCGGATGAAATTGAGTTTAGCGATGGCAATGAATCGCCTCAGTCAAGTGAATAAAATTAAGAGGCAAGATCATTAGTTTTGGCCGATAACCAGGGAATAGGGAGCAGTCAATAATTGACAATTGATAATGGATAATTATTAATTATCCATTATCAATTATCCATTGACTTCTTGACTGATAACTGGTAACTGGTGACTGGTAACTGAAAAAGCCAATCTTTTAGTTCCAATTGCCGATTAATGTAAAAGCCGACCAAAAATAAGGATGAGAAAGCTCTAATTGCCCCTTGGGAAATTCTGACGGCACGGGTAAAGATTCTCCGTTTGATAGTCTTATTTGTCCGTCATCTACTAATACATTACCTTTGAGCATTCCTAGCTGAGCTTGTCGTAATGCTTCAGCTTTAATTAAGGTTGTGCTTAAGCGATCGTAAAATTCGCTCATTAAGGCTAAAGTCCCTAGATCGCTAACATACCAAAGACTGGCTAATGCAGATTTAACCCCTGCCTGTACGGCTAAACCTGCAAATCCCAATTCTGCTTTTTCGTTGCCCAAAGCGGTTTCACAGGCACTAAGAACCAATAACTCTACAGGAGAACTATCTGTTGTACTCCAACCTAACTCATCGGAAATTTCTTTTAATTCAGGCAACCTCAGTTTTCTATCATAAAACTGGATGTAAGAGTCATTGAAGTTTCCTGTTTTAAACGCCGCGTGAGTACCTAAATGAATAATTTTGAAGGATTTACTTCGACGATTCTGGGCTTCAAAATTTTCGATGGTAAACCTCTCGTTGAGAAATATTTCTCCTTGCCGAGGATTGCGAGTAATGTGATTTAACTCAAACGGCACGGTAGGAAGAGGAGGGAGAGGAGATCCATCTCTAAATGTAGATGCTCCCATAGCTAGAATGGGACTTTGACTAATATTCACATAGCGGGTGTCGGTTAGACCAAAACTGGGAACTAAGGCAACCGCATATTTTTCAATTAGAAACTGTTGCCCATCATGGAGAGCTGCGATAGGTAGTAAGCGTAAACCAGAATCCATAGAAAATACTATGATATCGATATCATTAGCTTGTAATTCCTTCTCTATAGGAGCAATAAGCCACTGATAAAGCTGTTGAGCTGATTCTAGGTAGCCAGTTTGTCCTATTTTCCTAGAATCACTAACTTCTTTGCGAAACTTGGCGACAGTCTCTAGCAAAATTTGTCGTGATGTGGTTTCTATTGTTCTACGTACCGTTGTTGGCTGAGGCTGGTTTAACTCATTACTACTAATCTCAGTTGAAGCAACTAAGGAAGTATTGCTTTGAGCAACATTAGATAAAGTAGGTAGAACAGTAAAAGTTTCTACTTGGTTAGATTGCACTGAAACATTGATAAATACTGGTTTTTTCCCCGTTTGTTGCCAAAGTTCCCCTAATCTGCGGGAAATTTGTGCTACCGAAGGAGGTTGTCCGTATAGTTGAGTTCCGGAGTAACTCATTAACTGTATTGCTTGAAATTCTTCTTGAAGCTGTACAGCTATATCTGGACTGGATTGCTGAATTTGCACTTCATAAGCTAAGCGATCTACCTCTCGTTCGGGAGCTGACTGTTGTTTTTTTTCTTCTGCTTGTTCTTCTTGCTCTTCTTGAGCTTCTTCTTGTTCTGAGACTTCCTCTCTATCTTGGGCTTCAGTTTCTTGAGATTCTTCAGCGATCGGTTTTTGACTATCTTGAGGTTCAGTTTCCCCTTGAGCTTCAGTTTCTTGAGATTCTTCCGCTACCTGTTCTTCTGTATCTGTAGAATCTGTGATTCTCTCCAAGCCAGAATCGGATTCGGCATTAGTTTCAGGTTTTGCCTCTACATTGGAGTTGATGTCAAGGCTAGGTTCTGCTTCTCCCTCAGAATTTACATTGGATGTTGTTCTTTCATCTAAGTTCAGAGTGGGATTGGTTAGCGTCTCTGAGTCTAAAGCAGGAGTAGCATCGACACTAGCTTCGGGGTTGATCTCGTCATTTGTTTCGGCGGTAGTGGGAGTCTCGACGGGAGTCTCGGTTTCGGCAGTGGTAGGAGTCTCGACGGGAGTCTCGGTTTCGGCGGTAGTAGGAGTCTCTACTTCAGGTTCAGTAGTAGTAGGAGTCTCGACGGGAGTCTCGGTTTCGGCAGTGGTAGGAGTCTCTACTTCAGGTTCAGTAGTAGTAGGAGTCTCGACGGGAGTCTCGGTTTCAGCGGTAGTGGGAGTCTCGACGGGAGTCTCGGTTTCGGCGGTAGTAGGAGTCTCGACGGGAGTCTCGGTTTCGGCAGTGGTAGGAGTCTCTACTTCAGGTTCAGTAGTAGTAGGAGTCTCGACGGGAGTTTCGGTTTCGGCGGTAGTAGGAGTCTCTACTTCAGGTTCAGCGGTAGTAGGAGTCTCAGCTGCTGGCGTTGGGCTAGTTTCTGGAGTGTTATCGACGTTAGGTTCGGTTACCGGAATTTCAGCCGGAGTATTAGTTGGTGATTCAGGGGTCGGAATGACTTCTACGGGATTGGGTAACGTGACATCTGACATATTGCCAGTTTGCGTCCGCCCTAACTCAGCAGCTACCAAAATCCAGCTACCAACCAAACTAATTTTTATAAGTAACTGCACTATTTTCATAACTTTTTACATCCAACTTAATTTAATAACTTTAATAAGAAAAGCTATAACCGACACCGAGAATAAAGCGCACTCCGTCTCCAGCTTGTCCAGTAATGTCAGTGACAGCTGGAACAATTACTAATGGCAAGTTCCGAAAAGGTACGAAAGAAGCACCAATAGTTAAATCTTGACCAGTCCATTCAGTAATTATATTCACTGATTCAATAGCTCTGACGGCTATACTACCAAATACCCCAACAGTTTCAATTCCATTTTCAATATCAAATTCTGAGCGAAACTGCCCGCCCCCAACTCCAACAGAAGTATAAATTTCACTAAATGATTGACTTCTGTCTGGTTTTAGTATGAATCTTTTGGTGAGAGATCCATAAACGGAAGAACCCCCATCAGGCTCTCCCCAATCCAATAGCCCTTGCACTCCAAAAGCGATACTAGAATCATATGGTAATCTCCGGTGTAGTTTTATATTGACAAGACCATCTTGGAGAGGATCGCTGGCATCAACTAAGGTAACACCTAGCTGAAGACCAACATTAGTTTGGGGATTACCTAAGCCAAAGCCTAAACCTATTACTCCATCTGCCTTATTCGTCAAGCGGGCTCGATCTTGAAGTCCTACACCGATACCTGCAACTCCCCAAAAGGCACCATAACCAGAAGGGTTAATGATGGTGACGCTTGGGGATGCCCGATAATATTGTCTTTGGGGAATTTGTAGAGGGATTCTCTCTGGTTCAAACTGTAGCTCTCCTTCCAAAGGAGTCCGCCGCAAAGATGGAGAACCAGGAATTGAAGATGTTGGTTCTACTGCAGGATCGGATAAATTGTCAGCTATATTTATGGTCGATGGTGAGGAAAAACTAGTTTTTGGCTTTTTCTTTTTTAATGCTATTGCCGATCGCGACAAAAATAGTTTAGTTGATTCAGAATTGTCTCGAGCATAAGCAGTCTTATCAAACCATAAAATATTGAAACATACCAGACTAAAGAGCAAGCAAATAGTAGTTTGGGGAAACATTATTGAAGATTTGCTAATTTAAATGCCAATTTATTGTTAGTAGTTAAATTATATATTTTACTAACAATTTGGCTGATATCTGTTTATAACATTTACTCGTATTGTTTAGAAGTAATTTTGCTATTTAGAGATTGATTATCATTGCTTATTTGAATCAAGAAAGAGGAATATTCAAAATAGCAATTAGACTTATTTTTTCTATTCCTCTTTGCTTCATTTTCAATTCAATTGGTAAATTGTTTACCACCAAGGCCACCAACTAGGCATATAAGGAGCATCGGGTATACTGGAAACCCCCCTAGTTCTACCAATAGCCATACATTCTAAAGGTTGTCGATTATCGAGAACGCAAGTAGCATCATAGTTAGGATTGACGCTAAATAGTTCTTCGCTATCATTGGAGCTACAAGTTTGGTTTTCTTGAGAGACCAAACAAACTACTGTATGATTTTCTCTTTGCTCGGTTGTAAAAAATTTCTTTTGACCCTGTTGATATTGGCTTTGCAGTTTGGCTGCTACTTGCTGACAAACTTCTGCTGCCGACTGATTGGGTAGTAAATAATCTTGATACCAACTTATCAATGGGGTTAAATTAACTTTTCCTGAGGTATGAGCATATATAGTCGGTGGCTCTGTTTGTGAGACACAAACAAAAGTCATTTCCGGCTCTTCCGCTCTTTGTTGACTATTGCTCTCAGTTGCTGCCAAAGCAGTGGTACTAACAGCGATCGCACTAATGGTAAATGTAGTAGAAATTACTTTAGAAAACATCTCACACCGTCCTCTATCTTAATTTTTATAAAGATATGTATTTTTGACGATATAGCTTATAGCTTATCTTACCGTTCATCATCTCATTGTATCGATCTACAAACTAAACTATTTATATTTATCAATTTTTTGTCTTTAATAGAATATGAACTACCACAGCTTCAACTAAGTAAGCTGTGGTAGTTCATAAAGTTTTTTTCGTTTGGAAAATGCTGTAGTATTACCTCGAAGTAGGAAGATCGCTAGACTGAGGGTCTGAATCACTTGGAACATGCTCTTTCGCTGTACTTGGAGCAGGTCCTCCTGCCGCATTAGGCTCGTCCCCTTCAGCAGCATGGCGAGTTTCTTCTAGTGATTTTTGAGGATTTGAGTTAATTTCTGCAGTTCGTGCGCCCGGATTTTGTTCAATGTCTTCTTTTGATTGATTGACCGAGTTTGCATCGGGAGAGTTCGCATCGCGAGCGGAAGTATTTTTATTTTTCATCTGGATATAGCCTTCTTTTAATCTGTTGTAAGCTGATTATTTCTGTCTTTTAAGCTAACTACAAAAAATAAAACTATCCTCACTCTTATGGCTTAATTGTTGTTTGTTCATCAATGTACTTTGCATTTTTTAGATAAATTAAGGTCTAACCTCAGGTGGATGTACCACTCATTTAGACATGGGAGCTTAAATAAGTAGGAAAAAGATATACAGATTTTTAAATTAGGTGAAGAGTTTATGTTTTTACAGAGTAAGCAGCGAGGCGCTTTAGTAGAAGTTCTAGACGTAAATAATTTGGTCGATCCGGTTAAGGATAAAGTTCAGGCTCAAGTGCAGGCAGGACAAGAAGAGCAGGAACCAGAAGAGTATGCTAAAGCCGATTTAATTTTTCCTTCAGGAGAAAGCTTACCTCGTTGTTGGGTAGATGCAGATTATCGAACTAATTAAGATGTAACTATAGCTAAATGGAGATAAACCACTTACCAGTAAGTTTATTTATTGTGTAGGTACCTTTACTACTTTCGTTACAGCTTTAAGCAGTAGCTGATCTTCTTGAACCTGAAGCTCTCTGAGGCTTAGTGTTATTCCATCCAACTTTAGATTTTGTAGAAAATCAAGTAATTTAATCAGGCTTTCAAATAAAGCGATTAAAAATTCCAAAGATAATCCTTGTCCCTGAGAAGAGAGAATTTCCAGCTGAATGCGATCGCCGTTATCTTTTAATAAAGGTAGGGAGAGCGCATTCAGTTTTTTGATCTCATTAGTTTCCCGTACTAGAACACTAAGGTCAAGACCAATTCGATTGTTTTGTTGCAACTCAATCGCAGCATTTTGGACATCAATAGTTAGGGGGTCTCTTCCTGGTGCTTGGAGCTTCAAATTCTTCATTCTGCTACGGAAATAGTCCGAGCTTAAAGCGCGATTGAGATCTTCTTCAGTTAACACAATTTGAGTCTGAGCATTGATTGGCTGAGTTAGATCGATTTGTCCTGCAAACAGATTCAATAGATTGATTGCCACAGAATCTGTATCGAATTTTAAACCTTCTACCCGTATGTCTTCATTAATTTCCATCCCCTCACCTTCAACAGTGATGGAATCGACCTGACCTTGAAATAATTTGAGCGGATCTATCCGAATATCGATGTCAATGTTCTTGACTCCATCTAATTGACTGGCGATAACAGCCTCTGTAACTCTATCTAATGCTTTTTCTGCCAAATTTGGCTCATCTTTCATAAATGTAAATGGTAATTTCCTTAAACTTTGAATGGCGAGGTTGTTAAAAAAAGAATAGCTGTATGCTTTTCTAGGTAAAGGATATAAATAAATTTTGTACGGACGTAGCATGCTACGTCCCTACGAGCGAACTCAATCTTCGCTTCTAAAAGTGGAGACTGCGACTACATTTTTCCTTTCTGCATTACTTCTTGAAGATGGCGTCGCAGTTCTTGTGCGTGTTCCATATCATCTTGTTTTAGCTTTTCAAGCAATTCGGCACAAGGTTGCGATCCGGCATTATTAGCATCTTGAATGTAAGTGTCATACATTTGAACGGCTTGAGCCTTATTTTGTAGTACTGTAAGCAAATCGTATTCGAGATCGCTTATCGGTTTGGTTTGACTATTTGTGGTAGTCATAAAATGATCCTCCAATCATATCTATAATTAGCATCTATCGAACTTTATTCTTTAGCCATCGTTCTAAGAGTATATAAATAGGATGTATAGACAAAAACATTGAATGTTTTATATATTAAATATTAAATTAAATTAAGTAAATTAAAATATTTAATTAAACAAAGATTTATAAATAAGCAAAAATTAATTACAATTGCAGTCTTCTCTCCTTTCTCCTTCTCAAGAAAGAGGTTTTTAGCAATCGATCTCGCTAATGTTTAAAAAATGAGTTTGAGAATTTAAATCTTATGGAAAATTTAGAAGACACTATTGTAAAAGCCAAAGATAAAATGCCAGAGGTCACGCCTACACCACCTGGTTTTCATCCTCAGGCAACTGCTCATGAACTAAAATCCCGTTTGAATTGGGGCGAACCGGGACTGACGATTGTGGATGTACGCGATCGCGCCGCTTTTAATGAATGTCGTATTATGGGTGCAATTACTATGCCCATGTCATCCTTGCAGAAAACTGCAGAGTCTGGCATACTTCCCCTACTTCCCAGACGCGACATCTATGTTTATGGTGCCACAGATGAGGAAACGGCATCTGCTGCAAAGATTTTGCGACAGGCAGGTTACGCTCGAGTTGCCGAACTCAAAGGTGGATTGGCGGACTGGCAAGAAATTGGCGGTCCGATAGAAGGCTCGAATTCGGAAAAACCTTTAACTGAAGGGGCCTTTAACGTCGGTGCTCGTTTGAGAGAGTTTGCCGCACAAAAAGAAAAAGAGAAAAGAATGAAGTAATTTTATCTTTCTTGCTTGTTGTTAAAAGTTACATTTAGCGAGTGCTTATTTGTTTATATTGTTTGTTGTTTGCAGGCTCGTAAAGGGTAAAGAGGTGACAAAATATCTTCGTTTTTCTTTGCCCTTTCATTACTAGTCTTTTTTCTTGGTAGATAAGTTGAAGAATTTTTGGTTACCCACTGGAATTTTTATGAAACATTTAACATCTTTTTTAAAAAAACTACAACTGAAAAAAGTTATAGCCATTTTGGCGATCGGTTTTACTTTATTTTTCACTGTCGCTTGTAATAATAATCCTCAGGGTGCTCGTCCTTATAATCCACCCGTACAGTCTGGTGGAGCGAATAATCCTTACAAAGGAACTGGAGATAGTTATACCGTTTATAGGCAACAGACACCACCTAATCCAGACACAAATGTTAAATAATTAAATTTTTGGGCGATCTCAGCGGTAAAGATCGCTCGTAACCTTACCTAATTTACTTACTAACGATGAGGAAAAACGATGAGTAAGGATAAAAATAACAGCGAACAGCGTCAGACTAGCAAGCCTATTGTAGATCCAGCCAAAATTGTCAGCGAGCCAGAAGATTTAGAGCATCAACGAAATCTTGCTGAAAATCAAGAGGAAATAATTACCAATCCGGCGGTAGCTCCTCAGATGTTGGATGACAAAAGAGATTTAAGAGTAGATTTAACCAGAGATCGCAAAGAAGAAAAATAAGCAACAAGTATAAAAGAAGTTACGTTTATTTGGGAGTGCGATCGCATTTCCTTCTCAAGGTTTTGTGTAAAAGGAGAATCGGGTGAAAGTAGTCACGTTTGCTCACATGCTCGAAAAGTTTCAAAGTCGTTTACACGAGCTTTATAAAGACGCTAACACCTTCATTAAGACAGCCAGATTCTCGGCTAGCACCCATTTACAAAGAATTAGGTATTGCTGCGGAAGAACTACAGGTGACTATGGAAGAACTTGCCATCAAAGCCGAGGAATTAGCAGGCATACAAGTTCAGTTAGAAACGGAACGCCAACATTACAAAGACCTGTTCAAGTTTTTACCCGATGCTTATTTAGTGAGCGATAGTCAAGGCAACATTTTGCAAGCCAACCAGGCTGCTGCTAGTTTACTCAACATCAAGCTACGATTTTTGATAGGCAAACCGCTAGAGATTTTTCTCTCTTCAGACGAACGTCGGGACTTTCCAGCCAAATTGAGCAAGTTACATCAGTTAGGTCATGTCCAAAAGTGGACGAGTCGGCTACAGCCTCGTAATAGTCAACCTTTGGATGCGGTTCTAACTGTAGTACCCAGTAGTAATGCTGAGGGTAAGCCAAGTATCATATATTGGAGTTTTCACGATATTGCTGAAGATAGGCAGATTCAAATAGAGCAAAAAAATAATAACTTTGACGAAGTCCAAGCAGGGAAGGAGTTACCTTGTGAACCCCGTTCTGGGATCTCAAAGCGGAGTACCTTGGACCTCAGCCAAGATTGCCCCAGGTATATTTATCATAAAGGCGAAATTATTCCTTTAGAACACTCTAGAATTTGGTTAATCTGTGAAGGATTAGTCAAGCTGAGCACGATTAATGAAAACGGTGAAGAGGTTTTAGTGGGGTTAGCTTGCCCTTCTTGGCCTTTTGGCTCTAGTATGACTTGTCTGCCTGCTTATCAAGCAACAGCACTTTCTCAAGAGGTCGAGTTAATTAGTATTTCTCTTGCGCAGATAGCCAATTCTCCCGATATTAGAGATACTCTTTTTTCTCAAATTATCGAACGTATGCGACAAACAGAATTTTTTCTGTCTATTTCTAGTCAGCGAGAAATTCAAGACCGCTTGAACTATCTTTTAATGTGGTTAAAAAATAATTTTGGTCAAAAAGTATCGGAAGGAATTCGTTTAAGGGTTCGCCTGACTCATCAGGAACTTGCCGCTCTCTGTTGCACCACCAGAGTGACAATTACCCGACTGTTAGGAGAGTTAAGAAGACAAGGAAAAATCAAGTATGACTCCCATCACCACATTGTTTTTTTAGATGAAAGCTAACCCAAATTTTCCAGAATGGAAATAGCTTAAATTTTTTATGTGATACTTAAATAATATACAATATACAATGGTATTAACTTTTGTGAGCTTTTTTTCTTTTTTCATTACTTTTTTCAAGGGCAGCAATTAACTGAGGTTTAACCAGTTGTGCCCATAGCTCAAAGTCAAAGTTGTCTGAATTATAATCAACAGATTCTTTAGAAAATTTTGTGATTTTGTTGATATTCATAATAAAAGCGTACTAGTTTTATTTAGGAGCAATAAATAGGATTTACGTCCTCTAAAAAATTTCTTTTCGGTGAATATTTCTAGCTTTTTACAAATATTTTTTTTGTCATTGCTAAATCTAGCTGAGTACGTAAACCAATTTATCTAAATTAACAGCTCTTATTTCTGGTTAAATCTACTTTAAGAGGGATGGAAATGTGAAGTAATTTTGTAAAATGCTATACTTCTGTCAAGACAAAAGCGTTCGCTGAAGTCGATCTTACTGCGTTTGATATATTGGCACTATTAATCCAGAGTGAGAATTGTACGGACTTAGCATGCTATATCTCTACGAACCCTTCGGCAATAGAAACGCTCGCGCGCCGAGCGAGCGAACTCCAACGGATTATCTTAGCAAGAACACCTGTAAAATCAGGGCGATCGCCGTTGCCTACTAAATAATTGAGATTAATTTTTATAATTTTATTGACATAGATTACTAATAAGCTTTATAGTTATTTGTAGTGTTCTCCTCTCAAGGAATCGGCAGGCTGGAGTGCTCGACAACCGAAGCGGCTCCCCTGTTTTTTTTTGGGCATCAACTAAGCGATAAACTAAACATTGAGGCAATTTTAAAATTCATGCAGTCAATTATTAGATGGGTACCACTCTAACAGCTTCCCTTTCTTTAGAAACAGCTAATTCTCTCGATTACGACGTTATCGTTATTGGTTCTGGTATCGGCGGTTTAGTAACGGCTACTCAATTAGCCGCAAAAGGAGCAAAAGTACTGGTATTAGAACGCTATCTCATTCCTGGGGGTAGTGCCGGTTATTTTGAACGAGAAGGGTATCGCTTCGATGTGGGTGCATCGATGATTTTTGGTTTTGGCGATCGAGGAACGACTAATCTACTTACCCGCGCTTTAGAAACTGTAGGTATGAGCTTAGAAACCATTCCCGATCCTGCTCAGATTCACTATCATCTTCCTGGGAAACTAGAAGTAAAAGTCCATCGTGATTATGAGAAATTTTTGCAAGAACTTATAGCTTATTTTCCTCACCAACAAAAAGGAATCCGTCGCTTTTATGACGAATGTTGGAAAGTCTTCAACTGCCTCAACGCTATGGAGTTACTTTCCCTCGAAGAACCCCGTTATCTGATGCGAGTGTTTTTTCAACATCCTTTTGCTTGCCTCGGTTTGGTCAAATACTTGCCTCAGAATGCAGGAGATATTGCCCGCCGTTATATCAGCGATCCCAATCTGCTGAAATTTATCGATATGGAGTGTTACTGTTGGTCAGTGGTGCCTGCCTCCCATACTCCGGCAATCAACGCAGGAATGGTTTTTTCTGACCGCCATTACGGTGGGATTAATTATCCTAAAGGTGGAGTAGGACAAATTGCCCAGAAATTAGTAGAAGGCTTAGAAAAAGCAGGAGGAGAGATTAAGTATAAAGCTAGAGTAACTCAAATCCTGCTAGAGAAAGGCAAAGCGGTTGGAGTCAAACTAGCAGATGGGATGGAATATCGCGCCAAACGTATAGTTTCGAACGCTACCCGTTGGGATACTTTTGAAAAATTACTACCCCCAGCACAAATGCCTGCAACAGAAAAAAGATGGCAGCAAAAGTATAAAAAATCCCCTAGTTTTCTTAACCTTCATTTGGGAGTAAAAGCAGAAGTATTACCCCCAGGAACCGAATGCCATCACATTTTTCTTGAAGACTGGGATGATATGGAACAACCAGAAGGCACAATTTTTGTCTCGATTCCTACTCTTCTCGATCCCGATTTAGCCCCAGAAGGACATCATATAATTCATACTTTTACTCCTAGTTGGATGGGCGATTGGCAGGGACTATCGACACAAGAGTATCGAGAGAAAAAAGAAGCCGCTGCTGCCCGTTTGATTAGCCGTTTAGAAACTATTTTTCCCGGATTGGAAGCAGGGTTAGACTATCAGGAAGTCGGTACTCCTCGCACCCACCGTCGTTTTTTGGGTAGAGATGACGGTACTTATGGTCCGATTCCCCGTCGCAAGCTAGCTGGTTTGTTGGGTATGCCTTTCAACCGTACTGCTATCCCCGGATTATACTGTGTGGGAGATAGTACTTTTCCCGGTCAAGGTTTAAATGCAGTAGCTTTTTCTGGTTTTGCTTGCGGTCACAGGATAGCAGTAGATTTAGGACTGTAAATTATTGAAAAAGCGATCGCTTTGCAAAATCATGCCAAACTTATATCAAATTGCTAAATTTCTGCTACAAATTAATCTCTGTAAGGGCGCATAACCATGCGCCCCTATAAAATATTATGTGGCAACTAAAAAACAAATTGATATTATCATAAACTTTTTAAAAAGCATTCAATGACTAGCTGCTTTTTTTATGCTTAAGAGTAGAAGCTGCACCAAAAAGACCAAATGCCAGTAGACCCAAAACCGAAGCTGGTTCCGGCACTGGTTTAGAAGCAGCAGATGCCAAGTATAATTCACCTATACCAAAACCAGCTGCTTTAGAGTTGGCAGTGACCGTGATGTTTGAAATTAAGTCTTGACCAGTAGTATAGAATCCAAAATATTTAGCACCGCCATCTCCTAACACTTCTTGCAATAGGCTGGTTGTAGCACCAGTAGTACTTGCTGCAGTCACTGTAATTTCGTACAAACTAAACTCGTTTGGCTGTACGTAGAAATCAAAAGCAGCAATATTAGAAGGCAGGTTAATTGTTATAGAATCCTTGCCATCACTCGAGTAAACTTCTCCTTGATAACCGCCACTCCATGTCTTCCAAGTACTACCAATTTGTCTATACTGAATCTCGGGGCTAAAAGTTAAATCTCCCAAAGGTGAAAACAAAGTAGTAACGCTGGTTAAAGGAGTTAATTCGGGATCGGGAACATTTACCATACTAAAACCCAAGATAGATCCTAGAGTGTCTGAACCCGTTGCCCACGAATGAGAATCATCTAAAGAAAAAATCGCTGCATTAGCACTAGGTGTATTGACAAAAGCACTTCCTATTGCGATAAAAGCGGCTCCTAAAGTAGCAATTGGCAATTTTTGTGTCATAGTTGCAATAGATATATAATTCATTGTTCCTAAAAAAACTCCATTTTAATAACGATTTTATTTGGAGGAAAATTCATGTCGTTATTACTGTTAGTAGTTATCAATATATTGAAGTTAACTACCAAAGTAGTAGGATAATTCGCCGAAATATTTTTGGTTTACGTAACTCTACTATAAGTAACTAAACCAGTATTTTGCCAAGAGATTCATTAGTACTTTTCCAAAACTTTATATTATTGATTTTTACTAGAAATTCTTTTATTACTGTTTAAATAAAGTTTTGTCCCCTTTAAATCCAATTTTTTTAATTGTTAATTTAAAATAAAGAAAAGCTTTTTAATATAATCTCTTGAAAAGAATGATTAATAGATGCGTAAACACTTTGTCAATGATTTAGAGTCAACTTAATCTAAATTTTTCACAAACTTATCGAAAACTTTTTCAATAATCACAACTAAAAAATATTTGGTAATAGGCATCGCCTAGTTTCAGATTATGAGGCGAATAGGTCTACAACTTGCTTATTTAAAGTGAGAGTATAGTGACATACTATAGCGGTAGTCAGCAGTGTTAGGACACAGCTTCTTTGAGAACCGACTCTATAGTTAGTCGGAGGGAAGCAAAGTGAGATAAGCGATGGCGAATGAGACTCTTGTCGTCTTTAGCTGATTTATCATTATCACCAGTATTTCAACGAAAGTGGTCGAGTGTGTCTGAAGCTTTAGAAGATTGCGTCCCCATCGACAGAGGTTAATGAAGCTCTACATCCAAGAAGTATCGACTAGTCAATGAGTAATCTTAGCTGGAGACCATACACCCTGGCCAAGAGTAGAAGCTCAATTAATGGCGAATTAATGGCGAAGGTAAAGCGATCGCACCTTAATATCTTAAATACTGATAAGATTGTCTTTCCAGATCAAGTCAATCGATGAACCGGAAGCGACAGCCTCATTGGCAAACTCCCCCCCATAATTTAGTTTTGGGAAAAGATGAAATTCATATTTGGCGTGTCCATCTAGATTTACCCGTCGAGCAAATCGCACAATTGAGTCAAATTCTCTCTGAGGACGAACAGACTAGAGCAGAGCGATTTCGCTTTCCACAACACAGACAACGTTTTATCGCTGCTAGGGGCATACTAAGACAACTGTTAGGTGCTTATCTGGATCTTCCTGGCGATCGCCTAATCTTTAACTACAGTTCTCGCGGTAAACCTAGCTTAGCACCATCGATGGAAAGAGCTAACTTAGAGTTTAATTTATCCCACTCTCAAGACTTAGCCGTATACGGATTTACTCTTGGTCGCAGAATTGGCATAGATTTAGAATATTTACGTTCCACAACAGATGTAGAGGGGATTGCTTCTCGTTTTTTTGCTGCTAAAGAATCTGAAATAATTAATAATTTAGTTGGAGAAAAACAGCAACAAGCATTTTTTCAAATCTGGACGGCAAAAGAAGCCTATTTAAAAGCTACTGGCGAAGGAATAGCCGGATCGCTGGCAGCAGTAGAAGTATCTTGGAGCGAGGAGTTTCCCATCTGCTTGCTTTCTTTCCCAGAGAATACTGTAGGTGGTTGGTTTTTGCATGATTTTATACCCGCAACTAATTATGTCGCAACTGTAGCAGTAGAAGGTTTAACTGAGGCAAACAAGATCGAATTTTGGAGTTGGTATAGCGGTAGTCAAAAAAATTAGGACACATTGAATAGCTCAAATCATCGCAGTTTAAGAATCATACTTCTGACTTCTGCTATTAACTAGTCTCGGCCAAACTTCGGTGACTAAGAGGGTGAGAATGCAGTAACGCCAATAAATAACCCATCCTTGCTCCCGCCAGTTACCCAAAAGCCATCTAGAATCAAAGTAAACTGTCATCACGAAGAGTAAACCTATTCCACCAAAGAGTAATCGTCCTCTCCAGGTGGAAGGAGGTATAAAATTCGGCTTAGTAAAAAAAAGCCCGCGATCGCTCCTAGAGAACGAGCCAGTGGAGTCCAAACTAATCCCAGAAAAAACGTCAAGACGACAACGCTAGCCATGACTAGAAACCGCTGCCTAACGGCACAAAACCAGCGTGTCCCAAGGAAAGCAAAGAAGATGCCTATGAGCAGTCCCCCACTACATCAACGGGAAAGTGAACTCCCAAATAAAGGCGGGATACTGCAATTAAAGTAATAATGGTAATACTGCCAATTCAAAGCCAGAGCCGTTGGTGTCGCAAGGCGACGTAAAGCCAAAACGTAGCTGAACTTTGAGCGTGACCGCTTGGAAATGATGAATTCTCAATAGTCGCGATCGCTTCAGGAGAGGCTACACTCGGATTTAGCTCAAAGGGACGCGGGTAGTCGAAAAATTCCTTGCATAGAATGTTGAATCCGTAACTAAAACTTATCAGCAACCCTAACTGACGACCCGTCCACGGATCTACCAACCAGTAATAAAAAGATAGCTGCACGCAAACTGTAGGAATCCTTGCCTCCGGTCTACCGCCAATGGGCGATTGCCTACACTGACTTTTGGGCAGCGTATGGGACAGTTCTACCGAGCAAACGACAGCGAACGCTCGGAAAAGGAGCGGGCAAAACCAGCTACATTGAGCGATTCAACAATACCTTGAGACAACGAGTGTCTCGGCTAGTCCGCAAAACCTTGTCCTTTTCAAAATCATTGGAGAATCACATTGGTGCCATCTGGTATTTCATCCATTACTACAATGCATCATTACTTGTGTAGTACTACCGCTCGTTCTTACACTGTCTGGTGGAACAAAGGAGAGCTGTCTTTGACAACTATCAAAGGTCGACTCAAATTTTCTTTTGAGATAGCTGATTACTATCATCAGTATCTGGATTGGAAAACGGCTAGCGCAGATTTGATTAGAGATAGATTTGGGAGATGGTGGCTGCACGTAGTTAAAGAAACTGATTCTCCTAAGAGCGAGCCTACTACCGAAGTAATCGGAGTCGAGCTTGGAGAAATTAATCCAGCTACCGATAAGAGAGGTAACTTTTATGGCGACCCTAACTGGAAAAAAATAGAAGAAAAAACATTCCAATGGGGACGACGACTTCAATCTAAAGGCACAAAGTCTGCTAAAAGACATCTCAAGAAG
>JADEWQ010000105.1 GCA_015207585.1 Pleurocapsales cyanobacterium LEGE 06147
ACCCTGGTACTGATTATTATGAACAACAATATCGAGAACGAATGGTGAACAATCTCAGGAAAAAGGCGATTTCTTTGGGTTTTGAACTAGTGGCTCAATCCCAGTAACTAATGGTGTTTCTCGAGAGTGAGGAAGGTTTTTATGGAGAAATCCCTAATGCCAAAGGTGTGTGGGCTACTGGTAAAACTTTGGAAGCTTGTCGTCAAGAATTATTAGAAGTACTGGAAGAGTGGATACTCCTTGGAGTTGCCAAAGTCATCAGCTACCTGAATTTGATGGTATTACCTTGAAGATTAAAGATGTTGCCTAATTTCAACATTTATTTTTATGTATCTCTAAGGAAACAATAAAAATTAAGACAATTCATAAATGCCAAAATTGAGAATAACTTCGCATCGAGATCTAATTTCAGGCTTGCTTAAAGTGAGTTTTACAGAACCTTATTAAATAGGAAGAAACCAATTTATGATTCGAGATAATTTACGAATTTGCATTTCTAATCCTTATCAAGGAGAGATTAGTATTAATTTACTCGGGCGAATTTTAAACCAAGCAGAAATTTCAGTTAATAAAAGGAAAAAACTATAATCAAAAGTTAAATTACAAATTTTTTTTAAATGTTAATCAATTTTTTTATTTTCATCAGTATCTAAATTTTAATGTCTGTAGTAAATAAGATTGACACAGCTAATGTCTTAATTGTAGGTTCGGGTAGGGGTATCGGACTGGGTTTTGTGCGCAAATTATTGGAAGATAATCGTATCTCATGCCCTTATTGCGTCACAAAGAACGCAGTATTTTTGCTACTATTTCAGCTAAAGTCGGCAGCATTGGCGACAATCGTTTGGGAGGATGGTATAGCTGCCTTGAATATGTTTATGCGCACGGTAGCGATCGAAATATAGCCGCCGATGTCCTAAAACTATTGTGGTTACATTACACCCAGGTACGACAGACACTCGTCTTTCTAAACCTTTTCAGAAAAATGTCCCTCCCGAAAAACTATTTTCTGTCAATTGAGAAAGAGCGATCGCTATATTTTTTATTGATATCTTAAAACAACCAATGCCAGACAAATAGTGCTGAAGTAACTACGCTGTGTCGAAAAAAGCTAGCTTAAAATAAAGCTACCCAAACAACTCTCACCATGAATACTCCATCACCAAAAACAAGCGTCAAATCTAGTTCTTCTCTTTATGAAGAGGATTATTATCGTTGGATAGAAACAACCGTAAATCAATTGCGTGAGGGTAGGTTAGCTGAGGTCGATCTTGCTAATTTGAGCGAAGAACTAGAAGACATGGGCAAAAGTCAAAAACACGCTATCAAAAGCAATCTGAGAGTTGTCCTCATGCATCTTCTTAAATACAAATATCAGCCTGACAAACGAGCGAATAGCTGGAAATATACTATCACAGAACATCGAATTCGATTAGAAGATGATTTTAGCGATAGCCCCAGTTTAAAACGCTATTTTAGCGAAGTTTTTGATGAATCTTACCAGAAAGCCAGAAAATTAGCAGCTACCGAAACCGGATTACCCCTCGAAACTTTCCCTCCAGAATCTCCTTTTACCCAACAACAAGCTCTTAACTCCGATTATTTACCAGAATGAGATAAGTTAAAAGGCAAAAGTTAAAAATCAAAAAGCGGTTAGTAATTAGCGTACATACAAAAAGCTAATAACTAATAAGCAGGTGCACAAAATTAATTACACAAATCGTTCATTGAAATCTGGGAGCTAGATCAAAATTCCCAAATTACTAGAACTCAAAGAGCAAGATAGAAAAGGAGAAATTGACTTAAGATATGTAGATGAAAGCGGATTTTCTCTCATCCCATCTACAAAATTCCCTGTCGCCCAAAACGACAATTTTAACATCTTTTAAGAGCTTTAACGTCGGTTCTAAGACTGTCTTTTGTTGTGCTAAATTACTATTCCCTTTTTTGGGTAATACACAAAAATATAGATGATTATCATATAATTCGGGGAGTTGAAGCATTCCGTTTTTAACAATTACGGTTTATTGATGCGGAGTCTCTCCTGTTTTGGGAGACTATTTTATTCAATCCCTGATTACATCTGCTTTTTACCCCTTAGTTGTCGTCCCCCAGGGAAATTTATCAAATATGAATGGGTGGAAATTGATGCTTATGAGAGTTGGACAAGCTTACTTAACTATCTCAAAAAAGTGCTTGACAATTTTGGGACAGAATATGTAATTAATTTTGTTTAGGCACTTAGCTTAATTACTATTAACTCTTAACGATCGCTCCAAAATCTGCCAAAACTCGCGCGTGATTTCTTAATAGCCCTAATAAATTAAGACGATTGCGTCGAATATCTAGTTCTTCAGCCATAATTAAAACGCTATCTTTGCCATCAAAGAAGTTACTTACAGTGGGAGCAATTCGAGCTAATCCATCTACTAATAATTGATAGTTACGTTCGGCTTGAGCGGTTTGGGTTTGCGGCACTAATTCCACCAGTGCATCGTAAAAAGCTTGTTCTGATGACTTTTCAAATAAATCTGGATTGACTACTTTTTTCGGCTCTAATTCTTGGGTGTCCAAATCACCTTTGGTAGCTAGCCGAGTAGAACGGTTAACGGTTTCATAAATTTCATCTAGTTTGCTATTTTTACGAATTTGTTGAAGAAATAAAGCGCGATCGCGCACATCTAATAAATCCGTCAATGCTCTTTCGCTATATTCTGGATCCCCTTCTCTCAAAACTGCATTGACTAAATCGTAATCGATTCCTTTTTCATCTTCTAAAAGAGTACGAATGCGTTGAATAAAAAATTCTTGCAAGGGAATGACTGGGGATTCTTTATCCGGATGAGCGGAGAGAAAATCTGCCGCACCTTGTTTAATTAATTCGTCTAAATTAATCTCTAAATCTGCATGCCAAGTAATACTTACTACAGCATTAGCAGCACGACGCAGGGCAAAAGGATCCGATGAACCAGTTGGTAACATTCCTAAACCAAAAATACTAACTAAAGTATCTAGGCGATCGGCTAATCCTACTACTTGCCCGTTTAAAGTTTCGGGCATAATATCGTCAGCTCCTCTAGGTAAATAATGCTCAAAAATACCCTTGGCTACTGTTTCCGATTCCCCACTAACCAAGGCATATTTTTCTCCCATTACTCCCTGTAATTCAGGAAATTCGTAGACCATTTGAGTAACTAAGTCTGCCTTACAAAGTAGAGCCGTACTTTCAATTTCGCTGCGCTGTTGTTCGTTTAAATCTAATTGCTCGGCAATGGTATTTGCTACTTCGATAATGCGGTCTACTTTATCCCGCATCGTGCCTAATTCATCTTGAAAAGTTACCGTTTCTAATTGAGGTAAATAAGTTTCTAAAGGCTCATCGCAATCTGCTTTATAGAAAAACTGTGCATCGGCTAAACGAGCACGAATAACCCTAGCATTTCCCTCGGCAATAATTTCTGCTTTGGCTGGATCTCCATTAGAAATGGTGATAAAGTGAGGTAGGAGGGTATGATGGCTATTTTCTTGCTTTTTGACAGGGAAGTAACGTTGGTGGGTTACCATCACCGTCGTAATTACCTCGGTGGGAAGGCTGAGAAATTCCAATTCAAACTTTCCAACAACGGCAGTAGGATATTCGGCTAAATTAATAACTTCTTCGAGTAAATCGGGGTAAATAATGGCAACACCCCCTACTTTTTGGGCAGCAGCTTCTACTTCCTGTCTAATTTTCTGCATCCGCGCCTCTGGAGCGACTTCTATATAAGCAGAACGCAAACAGTCAAGATAAGCGGAAGCCTCGGAAATAGATATGGGTTTGGGATGTAAAACTCGATGTCCCGCAGAAAGGCGATCGCTGGCGATCTTTTCAGAACCATTAACCAATTCCAGAGGTAAAATCTCCCCATCCAACAAAGCCACCAACCAACGAATGGGACGAGGAAAACGCAAATCCCCGTCTCCCCAACGCATAAACCGCCTTCCTTCTAGAGAGGTAATCCACCGAGGAGAAAGTTCTTGTAAAATTTCTGTGGCTGCTCGCCCATTAATTTTCTTTTGGACAAAGACAAAATCTCCTTTCTCCGTTTCTCTAATTTCTAAATCTTCTACTGCTACCCCTTGCTTGCGGGCAAAACCCTCTGCCGCTTTAGTTGGTTGTCCTTCTTGAAACGCTGCTCGAGCGGGGGGACCTTTAATTTCTTCTTCCCTATCTGGTTGCTTGTAAGGAATACCTTTAATTAAAACAGCCAGACGACGAGGAGTTCCATAAACTTCTATACTCTCAGGAGTCAAAAACTCTTCTACCAAGCTTTTAGGGATGCGTTCCTGCCATTGGGCGATCGCGCTAGCCACAAAATCTGCGGGTAATTCTTCTGTACCAACTTCTAATAAAAAATTCGGCATAAGTTCAGTTATTAGTTATTCAGTCAAAAATCAGGAGTCAGGAGTCAGAAGTAAAAAAGCAATTATTAATTATCAATTATTGACCGTTCCCCGTTCCCTATTCACTGTATAAAGTCAGCCGGATCGCGATACTCTCCGTTAATGCGGATGCGAAAATCGAGATGTGGTCCTGTGGACCAACCAGAACTACCTACCTTGGCAATCTCCTGGTTTTTTCGGACTTTCATCCCTTCTTTGACTGTAATGGATCGATCTAATAAATGGGCATAGATAGCGATCTCGCCGTTGCCGTGATCGATTTCAATCCAATTGCCATATTGACCTCCACACCCTTTGTCACCGAAGTCAATACACTCAGAAACAACTTTAATGACTATACCATCTCTGGCAGCAACAACGGGCGAACCTAGAGGTGCTTTATAATCAATCCCGTGATGAAATTGTAACTGACCGCTATAAGGTCTGATCCGCCAGCCGAAGGGACTGGTAATTTTTGTCGTTTCTGGTGCGGGATGAGCAAATGACAAATAAGCAGCAGTATCTTCTTTGCAATTAGAGCCTATTTCTACAGATTCGGGACAAAAAGAATCATTTGGTGGAGGGACAATTAAACTACTGCGAGAAATAGGAGGAATTTGCTGCAAAGAAGAATGCTCTAGGGATATTGGTTGATGTTGCCGCCGAGTAATATTTAAGGCAGTATCTGAAGTGAGTTGATTTTGTGCCAATATTTCCTGCCATGAAAATCTCCATTGCGGCAGAATCAAACTAGCTACTTGAGTTATTAAACTGGAATTAAGACCGAGATGAATCATAAATGGAAGTGATGTTGAGCGACAATCATCTTTTTGGCTGACTGGCTGACAGGACAAGCTATTTTGTGCTGAAATGTTGTTTAGAGTAACTTTAGCTAACCCAGAAGTAGCGATCGCTCTTTCAGCACTTAGACTAGCAGTACCTGTAATTAGCAATGTAGATAGTATACTTATCACTCCTCTCTACCCCAATCAATCTTTTCGAATTTCTGTTACCGCTTATCGACTTTAGGTATATTTACATATTTCGTGACATTTAAAAACCTAGAATCAGGAGTCAGAATTCAGAAATATAATTTTCACATAAATACTCATGGCATCAATATTCAAAAAAAGAAAACATAGCATTGGCTTAACTTTACTGGGCTTTGGACTGGCTTTGATTTTTGCTGGGTGCAGTACGACAACGATCCAACAATACGAAGCAACAGCCTTAACCACCCTGACTTGGCGAGTCCACTACACCAACGATCCCATAGAAGGCAAGCGGGGACGTTTTGAATCATTTGCCTTCGATTCTTTGCTCAATCGCAATGGAGAAAAACCAGAAGGCGCAGCCGTAGGACCTGATGAGAGGGGTCTGTGGTGGCCGAAAATTCCTCCTAAACCCAGTTTGGATGAAATTGAAGACCGTCAAAAACGACCCTATGAAAAACCGGGAAGACCAGAACTACTGCGTAATGTCGAGTATCAAATTACTTATCAACAAAACGGACAAACGGTTACTTTACCGACTAATTATGCGGTGTATCGACAAGTAGTCAAAGCTTATCCCCAAAACACCCCACTTCGTTTAATATTGGGTGTTAATAATGGTTCCGTAGAAAAAGCAGAACCTTTAAACTAGTAGCGATCGCATCGAGCAAAAATTATCTAAAATCTGTAACTTTAATTTAATTTATAACTAATCAAGCGAACTCGACTAAAAAGCTGCTCTATTGACTATGGTGCGTCTTAATACTCTATTATATTTGTTCTTGTGGTAATGATAGGATTACATTCGCTAAAACAGAAAGAAATATAAAAGAATATGGCGGAAACTTTATTATTCAATGCTTTACGTCAAGCTACTGACGAAGAAATGGGACGCGATCGAACAGTGTTTGTTCTGGGGGAGGATGTCGGTCACTACGGTGGATCGTACAAAGTTACTAAAGATCTTTATAAAAAATACGGAGAGTTGCGGCTATTAGATACACCCATTGCCGAGAATAGCTTTTGTGGCTTAGCTGTAGGAGCAGCGATGACAGGCTTGCGCCCTATCGTTGAAGGAATGAACATGGGCTTTTTGCTGCTAGCGTTTAACCAGATTGCCAATAACGCAGGTATGCTTCGTTATACTTCTGGAGGTAATTATAAAATCCCTATGGTCATTCGCGGACCTGGAGGTGTAGGGAGGCAGTTAGGCGCAGAACACTCTCAAAGATTAGAAGCTTATTTTCATGCCGTTCCCGGACTTAAAATCGTTGCCTGTTCCACTCCTTACAATGCTAAGGGATTGCTCAAAGCTGCCATTAGAGATGATAATCCGATACTATTCTTTGAGCACGTACTGCTCTACAACCTTAAAGAAGACTTACCGGAAGAAGAATATATATTACCCCTAGATAAAGCCGAAGTTGTTCGACGAGGAAAAGATGTAACGCTCCTGACTTATTCGCGGATGCGTCATCATTGTACCCAAGCTTTAAAAACCTTGGAAAAACAAGGCTACGATCCAGAAATTATCGATCTGATCTCCCTTAAACCTTTTGACATGAAGACTATTGCCGAGTCAGTCCGCAAAACTCACCGAGTTATTATTGTGGAAGAATGTATGAAAACTGGGGGGATTGGAGCAGAATTAATTGCTTTAATAAACGAACAATTATTTGATGAGTTGGATGCACCTGTTTTGCGCCTGTCTTCTCAGGATATTCCTACTCCCTACAATGGTAATTTAGAAAGATTGACTATCGTCCAACCAGAACAGATTGTAGAAGCGGTACAGAAAATGATGGAGTTGCGTATTTAGTAATCAATGGGGAGCAAAGAGAGAATCGTTTCTGGAAGTAATTTTAGAAAATAACTCCAAAAGACTCCAAATCTTTTCGCTCTCCCTCTATTTTTTTCGTGGTGCGGTAATGCCTCATCACGGCTAAGATAAGCCGCCGCAGATATTACCGGAACTAAGCGCGGGGTTCCTCTTATACTGTCCGCTCCACTACGTTGTCAGATTGCGCTCTACATTGCAGATTTGATATGTTTGTCCAGCCATACGCGATCTCAATCAGCTTAGTGCCTCCTCTTTCAATCTCTTTTTTATATACTTTTTGGCCTCCAAGCGTTTCATAAAACCGACACGCAGGATTGTCCGCTAATACCCACACCAACATAGAATAAATCTCCATCTGAACAAACCTCTGTACAACTGCCCGAAACAATTCACTTCCAATCCCTTTTTGTTGATGGCTCTTCAAGATATAAATCGCCCTCAACTCGCCTTGATAAACTGGATCGCCTGCGCGTTCTACTCCACCGTTTGCAAAACCAACAATTTGACCTGATTCATCCTCTGCAAGGTAAGTAAAACTGCGATCTTTTAGGGCGTTGTTCAAGTTTCGATGCCAACCATTTTCCCGCTTCTCGTAGGATAAGTTTTCCAGAACCTCATCCGGGATAATCCCTCGATAAGTGGTTAGCCAAGTATCCACATGAACTCGTGCAATTGCAGATACGTCACTATGGGTTGCTTCTCGCACGATCATTAACAACTCTCACCAACACGTCAACTCGTGCAATTTAGACTCGCATGCGAATTAAGTTGTTTCACTTTGCGATCGCTTTACTAGCTATCTGCTAAATTTTGAACATTCTATCGCTCTTTTCTAAACCACTGCTCTCACGGATAATTTAAGCAACCTAATGTTATTCTCAATGGCGATCGGAGCGAGGTGCAGTCAAAGCCTCCCAAGCAGCTTGAGCCACATCACCCAGGCGATCGCCTAACTCGGCTACTTGCTTAACCAGCGCATCCCAATTTTTTTCTATTTCGTCTTGCAATATTTGCATCGACTGTTCTACTCGCTCTGGCTCAAAGTTCATCTTGTCTACTTCACTGCGTACAGAGCGAATCGCTTCAAGATATTTTTCTCGGGTAAATTCTCCTGCTTTTTGAGTTTCTGACTGAGCTTTAGTTTTAATAGCTTCGATCAATGCCATTGTTTCTTGCTTGACCTGATTAGATTCGTTAGGCATTTCTGTCTCGACAAGAGCTTTAGTCTCGTCGCTGACTTCGACTATCGATCTATTTGTAGGTACTTCATATTCGTTTTCGTTAGTCATTGATTTACTTCCTTATCATCAACTACTCGCTATTCCAGCCAATGCTGAGGCTTTATAAATATAAGTGCCTGAATTAGTCATGGGTAGCGATCGCTATCTAAGATGATTGCTTCTCGCCAGCCACCAATGAGCCAATAACTAATAGTAATTAATCAAACACTCCTGCTTCAAAAACTTTATTATATTTTATCGATTTACTAACTGCGATCGCCCGGGAAAAATCTACAAAAAAGTGATGGTTTTTACTTTTTGCTCGGGCAAAATAAGGCTCAAGCTTTATACTCGAGCCTTTAAAAATTTATCAAGTTATTTTTCCTTTAATAGGAACGAGAAAAATTATTATCGCGACGATAATTACCAGAAGAATTACGATTATTCTCACGAGGTCTAGCTTTATTGACCCGCAACTCTCTTCCCATCCACTCGGCACCATCTAAGGTTTCGATCGCAGTAGCTTCTTCTGCTTCACTTGCCATTTCGACAAAGCCAAAGCCCCGCATGCGACCTGTTTCCCGGTCTACGGGAAGATATACTCGTTGAACGGTTCCGTATTCAGCAAAAACACTGGAGAGGTCTTCGCTAGTCACTTCATAAGAAATATTACCTACATAAATTGACATTGATTGTCTCCAAAATCAGTAAGTTGACGAGATGGATAGTTCGGAAACAACCCTGTCAACACTGAAAGCCAAACGCATATCAAACATTGAATCAAACGCTGTACCGAAACAAATCTCTTTTTCTAGTAGACTAACACAGCATTAGCTATCAAAGAATGAGAAGATAGAAGATAATGTTAAAAAATGCAAACTTAAATAGATTGTCGATACTTCTGGAAATGAGTCAAAAGAAAAAAGTTAAGTCAAAAATTAAGTAGAAAAATCGCTCAAAAGGGGAGGTTTATGCACAGTGAATTGAGACAATTAGTTCGTAGTCAATTAGAATTATTACTCGAGCGAAATAATTTAGTGGGAGCAAAAGCCCTTTTAGTTCCCGTACAGCCAGTAGATATTGCCGAGGCGATTGAGGGTTTACCAAAGTCGATGCAAGTAATTGCTTTTCGCTTGCTCTCCAAAGCAGAAGCTATTGAAGTATACGAATATTTAGATTCGACAGTTCAACAATCACTAATTCAAGAATTCAAGCGCCAGGAAGTACTCGACATTGTGGATAAAATGTCTCCTGACGATCGCGCCAAGTTGCTTGACGAACTTCCAGCTAAGGTGGTTCGACGTTTACTGTCGCAACTGAGTCCGCAAGAACGTCAATCTACTGCCTTGTTACTCGGCTATGAAGAGAATACGGCAGGGCGCATCATGACTCCCGAGTATATCTCGTTAAAAGAGAATTTGACTGTCAGGGAAACCCTAGAGCGTATTCGTACTTTAGCCAATACTTCCGAAATAATTTATTATCTCTACGTAACCGATACTTCCCGACATCTAACGGGGATTGTTTCTCTGCGAGATTTAGTTATTGCTTCTCCAGAAAAAACCCTCGGCGAAATTCTAACCCGCGATGTCGTCTTCGTGCATACCGATACAGACCAAGAAGAAGTAGCGCGCACTATTCAACGCTACGATTTGCTCGCAGTACCTGTAGTAGATAAAGAAGACCGTCTTGTTGGGGTAGTTACAGTCGATGACGTTATTGATATCTTAGAGCAAGAGGCTACAGAAGATATCTATGCTTTGGGTGGAGTCCAATCAGAGGGTGATAATTATTTTCAAACTAATTTGGTTACCGTTGCTCGCCGACGAGTCGTTTGGTTATTTGTTTTATTACTAACTAATACCGTTACCGGTACGATTATCCGTTCTCAAGAAGCAATTTTACAGCAAGTAGTAACTCTTGCTGCTTTTATCCCTTTGCTGACGGGTACTGGAGGTAATGTAGGGGCACAGTCTTCGACAGTAATTATTCGCGGCTTAAATACTGAAGATATTAAGGATATGGGAGCGGGAAAGGTCATTTTTAGAGAAGCTTTGGCAGGGATATTGCTAGGACTTATTCTCGGAATGATGGCTACGGTCTGGGCTTATTGGCTGCAAGGAAATTTATTTGTCGCTTCTATAGTAGGAATTACTCTGGTGGCGATCGCTCTTTTGGCTTCGGTAGCTGGTTCGGCTTTGCCTTTTCTGTTTCGTTCTCTCGGTCTCGATCCGGCTTTGATGTCTGCTCCTTTTATCACTACCGCAGTGGACGTGATAGGGGTACTGATTTATTTTAATATAGCTAAACTTATTTTAAGACTTTGACCCTCTACTATAAATTAATTTCTATTTATTAATGAGCGAACGAAAAAAAACAATTAAAATTGCTGTAGTTGGAGACATACACGATCGCTGGGAAAAAGATGACGAACTAGCACTCAAATATCTTGGCGTAGATTTAGTTCTTTTTGTCGGGGATTTTGGCAATGAATCCGTAGAGATAGTCCGTCAGATTGCCTCAATCGATATCCCCAAAGCAGCGATCGCGGGAAATCATGATGCTTGGTATACTGCTACCCCATGGGGACAAAAAAAAGCACCCTACGATCCCGCCAAAGAAGATAGAGTACAACAACAGCTAGATTTATTGGGAGAAGCTCATGTAGGGTATGACAAACTCGATTTTTCCCAATTTAATCTCTCTGTTGTGGGCAGTCGTCCCTTTAGCTGGGGAGGATCCCAGTGGAAAAATGAAAAGTTTTATCGCGATCGCTATGGCGTAAATAATTTTGCCGAATCTACTATCCGCATTGTTACGGCAGCCAAAAGTACTTTTTGTGACACAATTATCTTTATCGGTCACAACGGACCAGCTGGATTAGGGGATCGACCAGAAGATACTTGTGGTCGAGATTGGCAGCCTCTCGGCGGCGATCATGGCGATCCCGATTTCGCCGAGGCAATAGATAAGGTTCGCGCTTTAGGTAAATCTATTCCCCTGGTTACTTTCGGACACATGCACCATCGCCTGCGTCATAGAAAAGATAGATTGCGCAAGATCGTCAACAATAACCCTGAAGGAACTGTTTATTTAAATGCTGCTTGCGTACCGCGCATTCAAGAAGAAAAAGGAAAACGCCAGCGCAACTTTTCTTTGGTTAGGTTAGACAACGGTGTTGTTAGCCAAATTTCTCTAGTGTGGATAGGAGAAGACTTTTCTCTTATTTCGGAAACAGTTTTGTACGCTCGTCTGAAAGATACTGCCACTTCAGTTTAATCTTAGAATGACTAATGACCAATGACGGGTTTATTTCTGCTATTATATGCTGTGTCTGGAGAGGTGGCAGAGTGGTCGATCGCGCTCGACTTGAAATCGAGTGACCCGAAAGGGTCCGTGGGTTCGAATCCCACCCTCTCCGTTTTATTTATCGAGCGGCATTATCCCGTTTTAACCGCCGGGTTTTTATAACCGTAAAAATCAATGCGATAATCGGAGATCTTTACACCAGTTTGTTCTTCGATCTGCCTGAGTAAGTCTTCTGGTAAGTCGACTCGAATATCGATGATTTGCTTAGTGTCTAAGCAATTGACGTGACTGTGAGAATCGCTAATGTTGCCATACAATCTACCATCACAGCGTTCTACACACTCAATAATTCCTTGATTCGACAATGCTTCTAAGTTTTGGTAAACCGAAGTGTGACCGATTTCTTTTCCTTGTTGATTCAACAAATCATAAATTTCCCTTGCCGACAGATGTTCCTGTCTTTCCCAAAGCAATTCTAAAATATAATGACGTTGGCGACTTACCCGCATGCCTAATTCTTGGCAACGGGCAATGGCTTCATCTAAAGAACTAATCGGCTTTTGAATTGCCTCTGAATCTTTCATAAGCGAGGCTCTTAACTGCTAGATTAATACATACTCATTACCACTTTAGCTTACTATCTGCAAAAATGTCTACTATAAGCTAATTAGGCTTATTTTACTTTATTGGAAGACTAGATTAAGTAAGTAGCTCAATGAATCTAACTATCGCGCTCAACACGGAGTCAATACAAAGTCTGGATTTATCTCTCGCCAAAGGAAAGATCGAAACACTGCCATCAGATCGAGCGATCGCTGATTACGAACAAAAGTTACAATTTGACATAGATTACCAGCGAGATGCAACCGATCCGCGAGAATTATCAGAAATCCCTGAAATTAGACTGTGGTTTTTGCGTTTAGATGCAGTTTATCCCTGGCTACCTTTTTTATTAGATTGGAAAGGGGGAGAACTAGCCCGTTACGCGGCAATGTTAGTACCTCATCAATTTAGCCGTTCAGAAGGAATTATTTATAATCCAGAAGCGTTAGAAATTTTTGTGATGCAAAAGATTTTTGTCTTGGCAGATTGGCTAAAACAAAAAGAAATTCCTGGTAAGTTTAGACTCAAATCAATGGCACAAATTTTTGGTTACGAAATAGATGATTCTTTTTTAGAGCTAATTTAAAATTAGTGGTCGTCTTCGGTATAAAAAAAATAAAGACATTATTAATATATAGAATATAAAAGAAAAGTAACTGAACAGGTAAGGGGTCGTGACTCGAATTCACGAGTCCTGGGGCGCGTTCCCGTTCCCATAGGGTCCGTAGGATCCATACCTGTGTCGCGCCATTGAAGGAAGAACGTTTCGAGTGACAGGTTCACCAGAATTTGATTCCGGCGTCCGGGCGGAACTCGGCTTCTGTTTCCAAAAGCCGGCAACTCGCCCCGAGCTGTCACCGCATTCAGCGGTCTCTGAAAGCTACGCCCCTTCAGCTTGTACCCCCCGTCAGTTCCAATTGTTTTAACTCATGCTTTTACTGCATTTTTCCTAATTCATGCCCTTACTGATCCTGATTGCTGAAGATGACCCTGGGATTCGCTTAGCGGTAAATGATTATCTAGAATTGTCTGGCTATGGAGTGATTACTGCTGAAAACGGAGATCGAGCATTGCTTTTGATCGAGCAATATCATCCCCATCTGTTAATTTCTGATATTAAAATGCCAGGGAAAGATGGATATGAGTTAGTCAAGCAAATTCGTCGCCAACCCGAGTTTCGTTTGTTACCAGTAATATTTTTAACTGAATTTGGCACTACAAAGGAGCGAATTCGCGGTTATGAAGCTGGTTGCGATATTTATTTACCTAAACCATTTGAAATGGAAGAATTAGGTGCGGTTATTCGCAATCTTTTAGAGCGATCGCACACGATTCAATCGGAACTAAGATTTACTCACGGAAATGCTCAAAACCATCAACTAGATTTGAGTTTGGCTCAACGCGGCACTGAAGCCGACAGAACGATGAGTCAAGAAGAAATAATAGCTATTGCCGATTTATTAAGTCAAATTGAATTAACGGAAAGAGAACGACAAGTGTTGCATTTACTGACTCAGGGTTTGTCTAATGGGGAAATTGGCGATCGCCTACACCTAAGTCCCCGCACTATTGAAAAATATGTCACTAGCTTACTACGTAAAACGGACACTAGCAAAAGGGCAGAATTGATTCGCTTCGCTTTGGAGCATCATTTGGTTCAGTGAATAGTAGGGGCGATGCTGCTTCCGCAGTGCAAAGAGGGCGCGAATCGCCCCTACTATTATTCCAGCCAAGTGCGGACATCGATCGCCAGTTTTTGACCCAATCTCAATAAAGGTTTGATTTGGATTAAATCCCAGCGACAGCCATTGCTAGAGCCATTTTGGGTTTCCGCAGAAAAACAATCGGGAACGATATGCTGATGCAAGTAATGGTAATAAATTTCCTGAGCGCGATCGAGGAATAAACCGAGATGCAGTTCTCTGCCTAAATCGATCGCTGCTTCTAGTCTTTGTACATCTGTTTCTACAGTGGCGGGATCGTCGTTGTAGAGGAGTTGCCGCAGAAATCGCAAAATTAATTGTTCTAATGTTTTTTTTGCTTCGGGAACATTTAACTGACAGTGAAGATGATTGGCTTCGGTAGCAATTGCCGCTAGTTCGGCTAAATAGTTATCCATCTCTTGGGGATCGTCGACTGCTTGTTCTAGAGAGGAGATGGTTTGCAAGCAGCGATGAGCGATAGCTACTTCCGCTGCTACTTGCAATTCTTGAGGTACTGGTAAATTCTCTCTTTGGAAAGCGACTAAGATACTGTAATTTTCTCGATAAACCTGGGTATAGAGCTGATCGAGATGTTTTTTGGTTGTATCCGTTAGTTGTTGAATAATGCGGTGTCTTTCTTCGGCAAACAAATGTTGCAAGTTAAAATAGCAGTCGCCAAATAGCTGATTCATAACCAAAATAGTTTGGGCGACACTAGCTTGTTGGAAAGTATCGAATAGTTGTTGTTTGAGTTGACTATAAGCCAAACGACCGGTAAAAGACTGAATGCAGCAGTGAAAATCCCAACCTCCCAAATGAAATACTGCAAAGACGAAATGACGATTTTCTCTAGTAATTTCCGAAGTCAGGCGCACCTGTCCTACTGCTAGGGTAAATACCCCCATCTGTTGTTTCTGATAATCTAACTGTTCGGCAGCGTAACAGTAGACTTGCTCTTGAGATAAATAGTTAGTAAACAGGGAACTGATGGCATAGTGAGCCGCTACTTGCCTAAATTCGATCTGTGCCGGAGCAACTAATTGACGATAAACTTCGGTTCCCTCTCCAAATAAATCTACATTACTAGGAGCTTGAGCCAGACGAAAGAGAAATTCTTGCTGCCAATACACTCCCGATACTTCTGCTGCCAGTTCTAAAGCACGAGAGGCATAACGGAGAATTTGCACTCCTTCCGGACGAGAAATTTCTTCAAAAAACCAGCCGCAGCTAGTAAACATGAGCAAGGCATGACGCTGCATTTCCAATAGGCGCAGAGCATCTATTTGTTCTTCAGGAGTTAGGGAACGGCACTGATGAGTAGCGAGAAAATGTTCGACTTGCTCTGGGGAGCGATCGCAAATTACCTGAATATATTCGTCTCTAGCTAACCAGGGATCGCTAAAAAATTGTCGTCCCATCTCTTCGTAGATCTCTATCAAGCGATCGCGCAACCAATTAAGGCTATCTCGTAGGGGTCTGCGCCATTTTTGATGCCATTCGCCACCGCCACCACAACCACAATCGTGTTGCCAGCGGTCTACCCCATGGGAACAACTCCACGCAGTAACGGGTTTGAGCACTACTTCCCAGGTGGGAGGACTCAAACTGAGATAATGGGCAAAGTTGGTTACCGTCCAACCCTGGCTAGCAAATTTTTGAGTAAAGACGTAGGCAAGGCATTTTTCTGTTCCACCCTTGTGATGTCCGAAGGTTTCGCCATCGGTTGCCACGCTAATTAGTTGAGAAGGACGGCGATCGCCTTTGATCGCCTGTCCAATTCTACCTACAAAGTGTTCGCCAGTTTTAAGGACATCGTTGAAACCCATATCGCGGGAAATGGGACCATCGTAAAAGAAAATATCGATATACCGTCCATCTTCGATAAAGCAACGATAGGGACGAGTGGGATCGATCTGGGAACCTCCTACTTCATGCCATTGGGGTTCGGGATCGTCTTCGGTAGCAAAGGGACGACAGCGTTCGGCTTGAGAAGGAGCGAGAATAATAAAGCGAATCTTTTCGTCAATTAATGCTTTGAGTGTTTCATCGTCTACTGCTGTTTCGGCTAACCACATTCCTTCGGGATCGCGTCCGAAACGAGAACGAAAGTCTGCTTTTCCCCAACGAATTTGGGTGTATTTGTCCCGTTCGTTCGCTAATGGCATAATGATGTGGTTGTAAACTTGGGCGATCGCGTTGCCGTGACCGTTTAGGCGTTCGCAACTTTGGCGATCGGCTTCGATAATGCGCTGATAGACTTCGGGATCGTATCTTTCTAGCCAAGACATCAGCGTCGGACCGATGTTAAAGCTCAGATATTCATAGTTATTGACGATCCCGATTACTTCGCCGCAGTCGTTCAAAATTCTGGCAAAAGCATTAGGACGGTAGCATTCATAGTAAATACGTTCGTTCCAATCGTGGAAAGGATGAGCACTTGCCTGACGTTCGACACTGTCTAGATAGGGATTTTCTCGTGGCGGTTGATAAAAATGACCGTGAATTGTTACATAAACACCAGTAGCAATCTGCAAAGGGTCGTGTTTAACTTCTTCCAAGCAGCCGTCGGATTTAGTATCCAGCGTAACTTTGACTTCTTTATTGCTATGAATGGATGAAGTAGCAAGATTCTTAGCAGCAGATATCATGAGTATTAATACTTAATATTTGTGATCGAAAAGCTAAAATGTAGGATGTTGCAGCGAGTTCTCCTCTATTATTTAAACTCAATTTTTGGTGAATCAAGTATTTGTTTAGGGAATTTAACAAAATGTTTAGTTTATGTTAATTTTGACGCTAATTTGCTAATCAATTAGTAAATTAATGCTCTTAACCTCTAAGAGCATGCTCTCCCTACTCTTCATCTTTGTTGAGGACGAATGCCGAAGGTGCAGCTCATAGCAGCTTTTTAATTTGGATGAGATATTTTAATTCAATCAAAAAGCTACTTAGCGTACCTGAGAATAAGCAGCGTCAGAAATAGTGGGAATTTCCGCATAGCGTCCCAGAATTGATTGAACTATTGAATACAGGCAAGCTGCCAAACTACCTATAAATATCACATTGTATAAGGTTTGTGCGAGCAAGTTAGTCGAACCCAGTCCTCTCGCTAATAGCCCCAATACTATGCTGCATAAAAACAAAATAATATTAATTAAAATTGCTTGCATCGTATTGAAGCGAATAAAATGATTTATTCTTTCATTTCTGACTACTGCTGCAAATAAAATAAAAAAGACGATCAGACCGGCAAAAGGAATACTACTATATACTACTGTTATAGGTATTAAGGGAATTTGCAGCAAAGTGAGAAATGGAAACTGCGCAAACAAAAACTGCCCAAAAGGCATGGCGTAAACCAAAGGAATCATATATACAATTGCTGCAAAAAAACGGTCTTTAAAATCGGTCGAACCACGCCAAGCCATTGTGCTATCTCCTTGTATCCATCAAAAAAAAATTATGCTCCACAAACTTTAAGATAGCGTAATCTACTCGCATATAGCCTCAGATCGCTTTCATCGAACTTGAGTTAATCGAAATCCCATCTGACACTCATAAATAGTAGCTCGACCTTCTGCTGACTTATTTAAGGCATGACCACAGCAAAGTTTTCCTTCTCGCCACCGAGGTAAGCCATTACGGTCAGCCATTAAACAGCTTGGACAAACTTGTTTTACTGACAGGATCTGTTCGTCTGTAAGAATGACTAGCATGCTCTCGATCCCCTATGGCTTTCACTACTTATTTTAATTGGTTGATTCAAAAATTATCTAGTATTTGCCACACAGCTTAACAGTTGAATTAGTTATAGCTTATTAATTATTTGTATTTGGCAAAAAGTAATTTAGAAATCTCTAATTATTTAGAGCGTTTTTTACTTAATTAAAGCTCGGTCTTTTATTTTATATCATAAAATTTTATATATTTCTTGATGAACCAAAAATGCTAGATTTATAGTCAAATAAATATAATATTTTAAAATAAATATTAGGGATCGACCAATCAATTAGCAGTGCTATTAGTTCAATCTAATTTTATAGATAAATTAAAAGTCATAGCGATAAAAAAATAAATATTCAAAATAAACTTTATTTGTTATAAATAAATTTAAAACTTCTAAAGCCCATAAATCGAAAATACCTATTTATTTAAAGTTTTGAACTTTAAAATTTAAATTCTAAACCATTTTTTTCCTCCGTATCTCATCTATATGAAAACTGCTATATAATATTGATTTAAATCGTTTTAGAATTTCGTCTAAGAGCTAAACGTATTTACTTTGAGCGCGCACCGAGGGATTAATTAACAGTGACTAAAACTAATTTAGATTTTCTTAGCCAAACAGACCCAGAAATCTCAGAAATTCTGAATTTCGAGCTAAAGCGTCAACGAGAACACTTAGAGTTAATTGCCAGCGAGAACTTTACCTCTCCGGCTGTTTTAGCAGCGCAGGGTTCGGTACTCACTAATAAGTATGCCGAAGGTTTGCCAGGAAAACGCTACTATGGAGGCTGTAAGTTTATCGATCGCGCCGAACAACTAGCTATAGACCGCGCCAAACAACTTTTTGGTGCAGCTAGTGCCAATGTTCAACCCCACTCCGGCGCGCAGGCTAATTTTGCTGTCTTTTTGGCATTACTGAAACCTGGAGATAAAATTATGGGGATGGATTTATCCCATGGAGGACACCTCACCCATGGTTCTCCCGTCAATGTCTCCGGTAAATGGTTTCAAGTGGTTCACTACGGAGTTAACCGCGAAAGTGAAAGATTAGACTTCGACCAAATTCGAGACATAGCTCTTAAAGAACGTCCCAAATTAATTATTTGTGGATATTCTGCCTATCCGCGAATCATTGAATTTGAGAAATTTAGAGCGATCGCAGATGAAATAGGAGCCTACTTACTAGCAGATATCGCCCATATTGCCGGTTTAGTCGCTACAGGACATCATCCTAATCCCATATCTTATTGTGATGTAGTCACCACCACTACCCACAAAACCCTGAGAGGTCCGAGAGGAGGCTTAATTCTTTCGCGAGATCCTGAGTTAGGAAAAAAATTAGACAAAGCCGTCTTTCCCGGTACTCAAGGAGGACCCCTAGAACACGTCATTGCTGCCAAAGCAGTTGCTTTCGGCGAAGCATTAAAACCCGAATTTAAACAATATTCGGCTCAGGTAATTGCCAACGCTCAAGCTTTAGCAACAGCATTAAAAGAACGTGGATTGAAGCCAGTATCGGGCGGAACTGATAATCACCTAATTCTAGTCGATCTCCGTTCTGTTAGCATGACAGGGAAAGAAGCCGATCGCTTAGTTAGCGAAATTAACATTACCGCCAACAAAAATACAGTTCCTTTCGATCCCGAATCTCCGTTTGTCACGAGTGGTTTGCGGCTTGGTTCCCCGGCAATGACCACTAGAGGAATGGGAACGACAGAATTTAAGGAGATTGCTAATATTATTGCCGACAGACTTCTGCATCCGGAAGATGAAACAGTCAAAAGTGATTGTTTGCGTCGAGTAGCTGCTTTGTGCGATCGCTTTCCTCTTTACCCCCACCTGACAATTTCCGTGCCAGCCACTACCATTTAGGCAAGCAGAACTATCGTTTTCAACTTACATGCCTGTCGAACTATACCATCTAGTTGCTTTTCTTATTTCTGTGACTGTTGTCTTGTGGACTATTCCCGATGTCAAGACAATTGGTCTAAAGTTCGGTATAGTAGATCGACCTAATGCCAGAAAAATTCATCAAAATCCCGTCGTCCGCGTCGGCGGGGTTTCTATTTTTACTGGCACCATCGCTTCCCTTCTGATTGTTTGGCGTTTAGGTGGATTTACTACAGTTTCTCCGCAAGAACAAGGAGAAATTTGGGGGGTAATCATCGGTAGTATCATTTTTTTTTCAATTGGTCTTGCCGACGATTTATTTCATCTCAGTCCGATTTCTCGACTGTTAATGCAGATTTCCGTAGCCGCTGCCTGCTGGTTTATTGGCGTGAGAATTGATTTTCTCTCCGTTCCTTTTGATGGTTTGATTCACACTAATTGGCTGAGTCTTCCAGTAACAGTAGTTTGGCTAGTGGGTATGGCAAACGCGATCAACTGGATTGATGGAGTTGATGGGTTGGCAGCTGGAGTTTCTGGTATTGCCGCAGTAGTAATGCTAGTTGTCACTTTATTTATGGATCAACCTGCAGCCGCGCTGATTGCTGCCGCCGTAGCTGGTGCTGCTTTGGGCTTCCTTCGCTATAATTTCAATCCCGCTCAGATTTTTATGGGAGATGGAGGAGCCTACTTTATGGGATTTACCTTGGCAGGGGTAGGCGTAATTGGTTTGGTGAAAACAACAGCGGTTACTGCAGTAGTGTTACCCTATCTAATTTTGGCAGTCCCAATTTTGGATATGTCAGCAGTTATTTTTTCTCGTATTTGTAAAGGCAGATCTCCCTTTATTGCTGATAAAAGCCATCTCCATCACTGGCTACTGAAAGCTGGTATTTCTCAACGTTTGACCGTACTATTTATTTACGCTCTTACCTTATGGATGGGTAGTTTAGCTATGGGCTTCTCTAATATTCCTAGCGGTTGGGGCTACGCGATCGGTGCAACTTTATTACTAGGTTATATTAGTTGGCAAGTTTGGCGAAATACAAGAAAACAAAACGAATAAAATTAACTTTTAAACAGAATTGTTTGCTGACTTTTAAGTCCAACCTTACAAAAAATGAAAGCCCATGTCTCGATCGGAGCGGAATACATGGGATGGTCAGCCACGGGTTTTCTGTTGTGCTATATATTGCTTATTAATATATTGCTTATTAGCAATCTGAGGTTGGCTGGAGCTAATCTTAAAAATCATCTCTCCGCCTCCGTGGAGACCCTCGCCATAGCTGTACTCAGCTTGGCGAAGGGAGGAAACGGAGGGCAGGAATTAATTGGCATATTTTGTCCTCCATGTGTTGTAGGTTAAGAAGTTAATAT
>JADEWQ010000106.1 GCA_015207585.1 Pleurocapsales cyanobacterium LEGE 06147
AAAACTTATTTGCTCTATTATCACAGATGTTGGGCACTTAGTGAGAAGTTCGCTCTCGACGCGGAGCGAACCCCTCTCAACGCTTTCCTAGCGGATAAGCGTGAGGCTTCCCGCTCACGGAGCTAAACTTGTCCATAAACTGGAATAGCAGCCCCACTGACATCTTTAGCAGCTTCAGAAGCTAAAAAACAAATTACTTGCGCTAAAGATTCTGGTTTAACCCATTTTTCTGCTCCTTCACTTCCCATGGCTTCTCGATTAGCTGGAGTATCGATGACACTGGGAAGAACAGTATTAGCCGTAATATTAAGCTCTTTTGTTTCTTCGGCGATCGCTTTAGTTAAAGCTACTACCCCTGCCTTGGCTGCACTATAAGCCGCTAGTTGAGCCGCAGGTTGCACTGCACCTCTAGAACCTACAGTTACAATTCGACCATATCCATGACGGCGCATCGCTTTGAGACAGTGTTTACAGACAAGAAATGTAGTATTTAAATTTAAATCCAAAGATTTTTGCCAATCAGTATAATCCATCTCATGGACTGTCCCTATAGAAAAACCACCCACCAAATGAATTAGAATATCAACTTTACCGAGCTCGTTAACCAATTGCTCGATAGTAGATTCTTGACTTAGATCGGCTCTGACAAAACGAATGCGACTCGTATCGGTAGCAGATAAATTTTTTTTAAGGGATTCTATACTTTTTTCATCTCGATAGGGGATTGTTACCTCAGCACCACGAGCTAAAATCGCTGGTGTAACTCCTAATCCCAGACCACCAGTGCCGCCAGTAAGTAATACTTGCTTACCTTTCATATCTTCCCATTGTGCAATTAGTTAGATTACCATTGTCACAATACAACACAACTATTTGAAGTTTAGGATTAATTGCTCTCTAAATATAGATAATGTGGCTTTTATTTTTATTTAAATTATTTATAAAAAAAGTATATCTAGATAAAAGGAAGTTCCACTATGCTTATTTGTCCCCAGTGTCAGTTTGAAAATCCAGATACTAACAACTACTGTCAAAATTGTGGAACTTCCCTAACCGATAAGACATGTCCTCAATGCAATGCTAATATTCCCATTCAGGCAGAACAATGCGATCGCTGTGGTGCTTTTACTGGAACTTTGCTTTGGGCGATTCTAACGAAAGAACCAGCAGCGGAAAAGCACAGAGAGCCTGTTTTACCTGCACAAAGAGCAAAAAGCTTAACAATCTCTGAGTTATCAGACTCTTCTCTATCCCAGGAAAAATCAGAACTCTTCCAGGCACAGATAACAGCAAGATATCTCGATCGAGACCAAAGATATCGTATAGATTTGTTGAACAATAGCAAAGAAAAAATAGTCGAGTCTAATTGGGGAGAATCTTTAGTCCAAGTAAGAGTTATAGATTGCCAACCGCTACAAAAATCATACCTGAGCACCTGTCGAGAACAACACACAGAATTTTTTGCTCAATTAGAACGAGATTTCAATATATCTTTTCCGACCGCCCTTCAATCTTGCCAACAATTAGGTATTCCAATTCAGGCTTTGCCTTATTTGATGCTGCAAAATTATACTCCTATCGTGCCAGAAATTTACGATACTTGGCAACAAGATGATCGAGGTGTAGTTCTCTTGCCAGATCGCTCTCAATGGCAATTGCTTGTCGAAGTTTGGACCAAACCAGAGATATCGCTGCTGCCAATTTTGTGGTCGCTAGATAAGATGGCTATGCTATGGGGTCCCCTTTGTCAGATTAACTGCGGTAAAAGCTTACTTGTTAAAACCAATCTGCGCGTAGACGAAGACCAATCTTTATACTTGCAACAGCTATATACTGCAGACTTTCAACCTAGTTTGGCAGATTTGGCTAAAACTTGGCAACTGTGGTTGAGCGAGTCGGGACAAGAAGTATCTCAAATACAAGTCTTGGATCGATTGTTAAAAGAGACTATTGGAGGCAAAATCGAGACTGTCGAAGAACTGCGATCGCACCTGCAGCAAATCGCTGCAAATGTTAAAGATGAGTCTGATAGGAGTGCAAAAATGGATCTGGACTTTTTTGTTGCCGATGATGAAGAATTAATAGACGAAAGTGACAGTGAAGAACAACCCACCTTAATGATTCCGATGCGGCTAGCTGGTATTGCCGATGCTGGTTGTACGGATGTTGGTTCTCAAAGAGATCGTAACGAAGACTTTTTCTGCATTCACACCAACCTTAACAAGCAAGAAAATCCTATTGAGAAAACTTTTAGCGTTCGCGGATTATATATTGTTTGTGATGGGATGGGAGGACACGCTGCTGGTGAAATCGCTAGTGCTATGGCAGTAGAAACCCTCGAACATTATTTTCAAGCTCATTGGCAAGGAGAGTTGCCGAATGAAGCAACTATTAAAAATGGCATTTTATATACCAATCAAGCTCTCTACCAAAACAACCTCCACCAAGCTCGTTCTGGTAGTGGCAGAATGGGTACCACTCTAGTCATGGCTTTGGTGCAAGATCTGCAGGTAGCGATCGCTCATGTAGGAGACAGTCGCATCTATCAAATTACTCGTCAAAGAGGCTTGGAACAATTAACTTCAGACCACGAAGTCGGTCAGAGAGAAATTAATCGAGGTGTAGAACCAGAAATTGCTTACACTCGTCCCGATGCCTATCAACTAACTCAAGCTTTGGGTCCCCGCGATAACAATTATGTCAGACCTGAGATTAAATATTTAGATATCAAAGAAGATACCTTGCTCCTTCTTTGTTCCGATGGTCTTTGCGATCGCAATTTAGTTGAAAATTACTGGCAGACTCACCTAGCTCCTCTAATTAGCTCGAGCGCCGATCTTCAAGAAGGGTTATTTCAATTAATCGATCTTGCAAACAATTATAATGGTCACGATAATATTACTGGCATTTTGGTCAGAATTAAACTAAGACCCACTCTTTAACAGTCAACAGGGACAGGGGACAGGGAACAGTTATTAAAGTTCGCTCGTTCAAAATAAAATAAAATTGATAATTGACAATTGAGAATTGATAATTATTAATTATCCATCGCCTTCTGACTCGGTGTACGGACGTGACCTGTCGCCGCAGGCGCAGCGCAGCGAACGTCCCTACTCCCGACCTGATTTCTGTACAGACGCGATATCTTGCATCTCTATCTCCTGCTATAACTGGTAACGGAAACTACCCTAATGGTCACCCTTATCCTGTTAGAATCTCGGACAAATCAGCCTTTACAACAATGGCAATTTCTTCATCAATCAGTAATTCGGATTGGTCGTGCGCCAAATAACGATATCGTTCTGCACGGATATTATCAAGTTTCACGGCAGCATCTTGAATTAATTCAAGACGATCGTCAGTGGCGTTTGGTCAGCAGGGGAACCAATGGCACTTTTCTCAACCATGTTTTGGTAACGGAAGAAACACTCAAACATAACGATCTGATTCGATTAGCAGAAAATGGACCTATTTTTAAATTTCAACTAGAATCTTCTGTCTCTTCTGTTGAGACCAATAATAATGATATAGAGCTCAAAAATCAAGAAGCCGCCAAAAGTTGTACTCATGAAGGTAATCCTTCAGACAGTATCTTTTGCATTCATTGCGGTCAACCTCTGGTAGAACAAGAACAGTATATTGGTCCCTATCAAATACTAAGAATTTTGGGACGAGGAGGAATGGGAACTACCTATCTAGTATGGGATAAAACTAAAAAAATTAAAGGAGCTCCCCTGTTGTTGGTACTCAAAGAAATGAATGCTAGTATGGCTCGCATTGCTAAAGCCAGAGAACTCTTTGAGAGAGAAGCTCGCATTCTTAAATCCCTCACTCATCCAGGTATTCCCAAATACTACGATTTTTTTGTCGAAAATGACCGTAAATATCTAGTTATGGAATTAATTCACGGTCACAATTTAGAACAAATGGTTTATCAGAGGGGACCTTTTACACCAGAAAGAGCAACTGAGTGGATGATCCAGGTTTGCGATATTCTTAATTATCTTCACAATTTACAGCCACCACTAGTGCACAGAGACGTTAAACCTGCTAACCTCATTTTGCGCAATCTCGATAGTCGCCTCATGTTGCTAGACTTTGGTGCAGTTAAAGAACTAGGAACTTCATTAGAAACTCGCATTGGTGTAGAGGGATATAGTGCCCCAGAACAATATAGGGGCAAACCCTGCCCTCAATCAGATATTTACGGGGTTGGTGCTACTATAATTTTTTTGATAACTGGCAAAGCTCCGATGCAATATTATCGCTATCAAGGCACTAAATATGAATTTGATATTTCCACAATTCCTAACCTGCCCCCTAAATTGGGGAGAGTAATCGAGAAAGCTTGTCGTCCAGAACCTCGCGATCGCTACCGGACTGTTCAACAATTATCTACCTCTTTGGCAGATTGTCTTTAACAGTTATTCAGTTATCAGCTTTTAGGTTGTAGGTGAATTATTATTTAACCTAATACCTAATACCTGCTCACTGTTACTCTTCGTCCCAATCTTCTACTAAGAGTAGTTCTTTTACAGAGTCCTTCATCGAAAAATCAAAGGCTAATAGTTCATTTTTCCAATAAGTCCATTCATTTCCTAACAGCAAAGCAATTTTGCCAATGCTATCGTCTGGTTTGATAATTTTTGAATCCACCAGGGAAGATACTTTACGCTGAAACTTCACCATGGGGTGAGCAAGTTGTTCTGTCATATAGTCAATACTTTTTGATATGATGTGATTTTTAATTGATGAACTTAGTATTCAATTTCCCAACTCCGTCTTTTGGCTATGACAAAGAGCTACGCAGATCGTGGGAAAACTACTATATACATTTAACCTATTTAATTAAATAAGTGCAAGTATTTTTATAAATAAGTACGGGAATTACACTTTTAGGTAGAGAAATCCGACAACATTACTGCAAAGATAATGATCCGAAAAAGAATATTGCTAGCCGCTAGCGGACTAATTTGCGGCTTAATCGCACCAGCTATGGCTTTGAATGATTCTATAGGGGAAAAAGGAATTAACGCCCTTCGTTTGCATAAACCTCCTTACGATCTGCTCGGGCGTAAGATTGGTATCGGACAGATAGAAATTGGCAGACCGGGAAAATTTGGTTTAGATAAGTCTGGGGCAAAAAATCCGGCGATCGCACCCCATGCAGTTTTTTATCGGAATACTCCTGCTAAACCTAATCATGATGTCGACAATCACGCAACCATGGTAGCCGGCGTGATGATTGGTCAAGATAAATACCTGCAAGGTGTAGCCCCAGGAGCAAGACTGTATACCTCCGCTGTAGGTTCTTTTAAACAAGGAGGACAGCCCCAAGAATGTTTGGCAAGTCAACACATCGCCTTGCAAAATGGGGGAGATGTTCGCGCAATTAACTTTAGCTTTGGTGAGTCCCTCGAACGAGATCCCCGTAAAAATAATGCCAAACTAGACGGCAAGGCTTTACTAACTCAATGTATTGATTGGTCGGCAAGAGTACATAATGTTCTTTACGTTATTGCTGGCAATCAGGGTAAAGGAGGAATTCCCATTCCTACCGATAATTTCAACGGTATTACTACTGCCTATACAACCAAACGCAAGGAAATATTTACCAAGGTTGACTTTGCCAATTTAAGTGCTTTACCCGAAGGTATCGGTCGCAGCACGATCGAAAAAGAAATTAATGTAGGAGAAAGACGCGCCGTCAGCTTACTCGCCCCAGGCAGCCAAATTGCAGTGTTCGATCGACAGGGAAAAATCGAGCAAGTCAGCGGTACCAGCTTTGCGGCACCCCACATTACCGCCTCTGTAGCACTACTACAAGAATACGGCGATCGCGCTCTCAGTCAATCTCTTCCTGGTTGGACTCTCGATTCCCGCCGTCACGAGGTAATGAAAGCAATTTTACTGAACTCTGCTGATAAAATTAGAGACCGAGGAGATGGTTTATTACTAGGTATGGAACGTACTGTTTTGAGCAAAAAGAACCAGATCTGGCTCGTATCGGATGCCTACAAAAACCCTCGCATTCCCCTCGATATTCAAATGGGAACGGGACATCTCAATGCTTTTCGTGCCTATCAACAATTCAGTGCCGGACAAAATCCGCCGGATAGACTCGCTCCTCCTATTGGTTGGGATTACCGTACTGCAGCAGTAAACTCCTATCAAGATTATGTCTTAGAGCAGCCTCTACAAAAAGGAAGCCATGCCGCAATTACTCTAACTTGGAATCGTTTAGTTATTCTCAACGATCGCAATAACAACGGCAAGTTTGACTTAGGAGAATCTTTTCACGACCGCGGTTTAAACGATTTAGATATATATTTAATGCCCGTAGACGAAAATAGTAACCTCAGAAATGTCTGTTCCTCCATCAGTCCAGAAGATAGCATCGAGCATATTTTTTGCCCTATCCCCGCCACTGGACGTTACAAAATTCGCGTTCATTATCGCCGTCAAGTTAACGAACCTACTCAAGCTTATGCCCTTGCTTGGTGGACGGTAAGCAGTGAACAGTGAACAGTCATCAGTCACCAGTTACCAACTATCAATTACCAATTGTCAATTATCAATTACCTACCACCTACTACCCAACACCTAATAAGTGATAAATAATAAAAAAATGGGCGGTAATCGCTAATTCTTAAGCAATAAGCGACTAGCTAAGCTTAAGAAAGGAAAAGTTTTCATAGATTAGTTGTTACAATTATTTACAAAAGCCAGCTAGCATCGGTTCAATTTTTATGCCACAAGAAACAATATCCCCAGTATCTCTGTTAACAACAGCAGAGACCGAGAAACTTAATCCTCAAAGACGACAAGAAAACTTAGAAGTAATCTGCTTTGAGTCAGATGAGGATTGGCGTTACAATCCAAACACGATTAATAGCTACTATCGTCGGCGACCCCTACAAGTTTTCGGTAGATTGCTCGAGATCATTTTTTATTTTGTCTCTTTTGCATTTAGTTTATGGTGGGATAAAGTTAGGGGTAAGTCAATAGCGAATGAACGACTACAGGCAATCAGGTTAAGAGAAATTCTTACCAAACTAGGACCGGCTTATATCAAAGTAGGTCAAGCTCTTTCTACGCGACCCGATCTAGTACCTCCTACCTATTTAGACGAGCTATCTAAACTACAAGATCAATTGCCTTCTTTTCCCAACGAAGTTGCTTTTCGTTTCATCGAGGAAGAATTAGGACAACGACCAGAAGAAATCTATGCCGAACTATCCGCTCAACCGATTGCGGCTGCGTCTTTAGGACAAGTATATAAAGGCAGGCTCAAAACTGGGGAGGAAGTAGCCGTTAAAGTTCAACGCCCCGACTTAATAGGTCGCATTACCCTAGATATTTTTATCATGCGCAGTCTTGCTAGCTGGGCACAAAATAATATTAAACGGGTGCGTTCGGATTTAGTAGCAATTACCGATGAGCTAGCATCTCGTATCTTTGAAGAAATTAACTATATCCAAGAAGGGCGTAATGCCGAAAAATTTAAGCAGCTTTACGGGTATATAGAAGAAATATACGTCCCCAAAATTTATTGGGAATATACTGGGCGGCGCGTTTTAACGATGGAATGGGTGACGGGAACCAAACTGACCAATATTCAAGAAATTGAAGCCCAAAATATTGATGCCGCTCACATTGTAGAAATAGGAGTGGAATGTTCCCTCAGACAGCTACTAGAACATGGCTTTTTCCACGCCGATCCCCACCCAGGCAACTTATTAGCCACCCCTGATGGTAAACTGGCATACTTAGATTTTGGCATGATGAGCCGGATCGAGCCTTATCAAAGATATGGTTTGATTGAGGCAGTCGTCCATCTAGTTAACCGCGATTTTGAAGCCTTAGCTCAAGATTATATCAAATTAGATTTTCTTTCTCCCGATACTGATGTCAGACCCATTATTCCTGCCTTGGCGAATGTTTTTGGTAATGCTCTGGGAGCTAGCGTTGCCGAGTTAAATTTTAAGAGCATTACCGATCAAATGTCGGCAATGATGTATGAGTTTCCCTTCCGCGTACCTGCCTATTACGCTTTGATTATTCGTTCCATGGTGACCTTAGAAGGGATTGCTATTGGTATCGAACCAGATTTTAAGGTACTCAGTAAAGCCTACCCATACGTTGCCAAGCGTCTGTTGTCCGATCCAGCCCCAGAACTAAGAGCATCTCTTAAAGATTTACTTTTTAAAGAAGAGGGTTTTCGCTGGCATCGTTTGGAAAACTTAATGCGCAATGCGGTAAACTCAAGAGATTACAATTTCGATAATGTAGTCGATCAAGCTGTCGATTTTCTTTTTTCTGAGAGGGGAACTTTTATAAGAGATCGCCTTGCTGATGAGATCGTTAACGCTTTAGATAGTTTTGGACGCAGGAGTTGGTTTAATTTCTCTTCTTCTTTCCGCCAGCAAATAGGCTTAGCCGTCCACGAAACACCACTTGAGTTAAAAGAAGATTCTTATACCGTCAAACATTTGAAGAATATTATCGGCATTCTTCAAAAAACTCCTGGATTCGATCCGACTCGTCTCATTTCTTTAATTGCTAAAATTATCAACAAACCAGCAACTCAGGAAATAGGGCAAAAAGTTGCTGAAAGATTAGCCAATAAAATTGCAGCCAGATTAATTAGAACTCTTCTGGTGGATGAAAATTATTCAGAGTATGTTTCTTCCAAGTCTCAGCCAGCTTTACCAGCAACAACCACTCGTTGAATGATTTTATTTATCCTAATACCTATATACCTAATACCTTTTCCCCGGTCACTGTTAACTGGTCACTGATGTAGATACGCCCGTACCAAAGAATTTTGGCGGTTGTTGAAGAGTGTAAACTGTGGTTTCTTCTTCAATTGCCTTACGCACGTATAAGGGAGTCTGCAATATACCTAAGAGAGTAATACCGTCGATAAAGCGCAAGCCACCTGTAGTTTTTTCTGCGATTGAGCGATCTACTATTTCCGGGTCGGGACGGATATCTATTTTTTGTTCCGAACACAGAGCAAAGCCCCAGGGAGAACCGTAGGCAGCGGTGAGGGAAGAAATAGAGCGAACGTTAGCAAATACTGTTTTGAGAGTGTTGATCAGTCGAGCATGATAGCGAATTTGTGGTACCGACACCGGACCTGATTGCACTACGACATATCCTCCTGGATTGAGAACTCGTTTGAGTTTCTCAAAATACTCTTTGGTAAATAAGGGGAAAGAAGGACCTTCTTCTATGGGGTCGGAGAGGTCAGAAATAATGATATCCCAGGTTTGGGTAGAGTTATCTAACACTTTGAGTGCATCTTCGATAATCAATTCGAGACGGGGATCGTCAAAGGCGTTTTGGTGCATTTCGGGGAGATATTTTTTGCAAGCTTCTACTACTTCTCCATCGATATCGATCATCATTACTTTTTCTACAGTTTTCCAGCGCAGAATTTCTCGAATAGTTGCCCCTTCTCCTCCACCGAGAACGAGAACTCGTTTTGGGTTTTGGTGAGCAATCATCGCTGGCTGTACCAAGCTTTCATGATAAATAAACTCATCTCCCGTACAGGATTGCCATTTACCATCGAGAACCAATCCTTTGCCAAAGGCTCCTGTCTCAACGATATACATTTCCTGAAAAGAAGTTTTTTTATAAGTCAGTACGTTGGTGATTCCATGAGCATATATATCCCAGGGAGTAAGGTATTCACTAATCCACAAATCGGATTTTAGTTCACTACCAGCCATAATTTATCCTTGGTTAAATTGACACAAATATTTTGGTTAAATTGACACAAATATTTTTGATAGCACAAAACAGGTGCGCTAATTTTGATAAGTTTGTTTGGCAATATGTTTTTAATAATACAAAATATTTTTGTAATAAATTGTTACAGTCGCTAGTCAGTATGTAAGTAAGTCGGCACAAATAAAGCTAACTGACAAAGGTCGTCATTAGTCATTAGTTATTTGTAAAAGTTTCAAGCGTGTTTATGTTTCGTAACATAGTTTGGTTTATTCCCACCGATTTACTTAAAAAAATTTAGCTTTTTGGCAAGGTAAGTAATAGCGATCGCACCGACATCTTCGACGAGAAAAGAGATCGATCGCTGTTTCTAACCTCAAACTTCTTATAACGATTTCAATTATCTAATGATAATCAGACTCATTTCTATCTAAGAATTGGGCAGATTGATTATTTTTTGACGAGCTGTTCAATAATATCGATAAAACACAATGCTACTATCAGAAATTAATAACAGTTTTAGAAAAAAGATTTTCTTGACTAAAAATTAGATAAAAAACTTAAGCAAGATCAAAAATAATTTCTCCTCTTCTCAAATATCTTCCAACAGATAGAAAGTTATCTCTAACTTAGGTAAGAAGAACCAAAGAGCAAAATTAGTTAAGTTCCAGGACAGAAGCTCCTAAAAAAATTTTAACTAAAGGAAAATAAAATGTTTTTAAATCTGCGTTTCGTTCGGTGGAAAAATATAAGTATAAGCATACTGCTTTTCTCAGTAGCATCAATACTACTAACAGAAAAAGATAATTCCCTTCAGGTAATGGCTCAAGAAATAATACATAATGTTACTGTAGAAGAAATAAATGAAAAAGCCGAGCGACTACTAGGTCAAACAGTTACCGTAAAAGGTGCTATTGAAGAAATAAAATCGGGTTCGGCTTTTACCATCGAGGACGAAAGATATTTTAGCGCCGAAAGAATTTTAGTTATTAATCGTTCCAACGAATCGCTGCCCGAACTGCCGGAAAGAGACATTCCGATACAAGTAACGGGCAAAATAGATAAGCTCGAGCGAGCACAAATCGTTAGAAATCAGGATTTAGATTTATCTCCAGACATTGTTGCCGTATTTCAGGAACGACCAGTCATTTATGCTGATACTATTGTCTTAGCTCCCGATCCCGATGAAGTAACCGAAGATCCTCAAAGCTATTACGGAAGACAAGTTGCTGTTCAAGGAAAAGTCGAAGAGATTTTAGGAGCTAATGCTTTTACTCTAGCCGAGGACAAACTAAAAGAGGGTAAGAATTTACTGGTACTTAACCTTGTCGCTGAACCAATGCCTGCCGAGGGCGAAAAAGTTCTGGTTACGGGTATGGTTCGCTCGTTTAATGCAACTGAATTGGAGCAAGACTACGACTTGAATGGAGAACGGCAGTTACCAAGAGAGTTAGAGACAGAGTATTCTCAACAAGTGGTACTTATTGTTGATAGCATTCAACCCTCGAATTTTGACGCTTCCGAGCCAGAATTAGATCTGGAGCGCAAATTAGTTCCTTAAGAGCAAGTCTACTTCCAACAGAGAGGTCATTCTTCATCTCTTTTTCTCCCTTGATTCAGCCCGAATTAGCTGATGATTGCGTCATTTGCTCCTTGACTTTATCAACTTGAGTAGTAAAGTAATCAACTCGATAATTTAGGGATTGGGCTACTGTCAAACCTTTTTCGTAGGCTGTTAAAGCCAGAGGATAATTAGCTTGTTCCCAATAAATTTGCCCCATGCGGTCGTAAGTATTCATCAAGCCATAATAATCATAAGAATTTTGATTGACTACCAGTAGTTTTTGATAGGTTTGGAGAGCTTGCTCTGGTTGATGAGAGACGTGATGAAGTTCTGCTAATTTTTGTAAGGCATCTCTAGCTAGAGCGAACTGTTGTAGAGACAAAGCTAAAGTATAAGCTTCTTGATAGTTTTGGCTGGCTTTTTGCAATTGTTTTATAGCTCGATAGTCATCGGCGATCGCCAATTTTAAAGGTGCTAGTTGCTCGATTTGTTGATTTTCGAGATATTTTTCTGCAAGTTGCTGCTTGAGAGGAAGTGCTTTGTCTGGTTGTAATGCTTGGTTATAAATTTCTATCAACTGGCGCAGATAAGTTTCTGTTTTAGACTCTCTGTTATTAACAGTCTCTTGCTGTTCTGTTGGCAGAGAACTGAGTAACTCTTCGTAAATAGTTGCAGCTTGGAGATAATCAAATTTAGCTAAGTAGAGTTTTCCTAAAGTTTCTAATGTTGCTAGTTCGTTATTAGCGTCATCTCTTTGACGGGCATCGGTTAAGAGCTGCTGATAGATATTTATAGCTCTATCGAGTTCCCGTAATTGCTGGTAAGCTTGTCCGAGGCTACTTAAGAGTTTGGGGGAAAGTTCTGCTTCTGCCGTTGCTTGTTGCTCAATTTTTACCAAACGCTGAGTAATTACTTTTAAATCTGCCGAACGATTTTTTTCCCAGGCGAGCGCGCCGACTTTTGTTAAAGCAGCAATCTCTTCTAATCTACCCAAGACGCGCTGCAATCTCAGTTCTCGATACCAAAGTGCAAATGCTTCATCTTCATTGCCTGCCTCTAGTCGAGTTTTAGCTTGGGTGTCTAACTCAACAGTTGCTTTTCTAATTCTTCTTTTCTCCAGAGGACTTAAAGGACGTTTTACCGAAGGATGAGGCAGTAGAGGATCGGCCTGAGTATTTTCGAGAGGATTGAGCGATCCTGTTTGCGCTATAACAACAGGACGTTTTATGCCCAAATACTGGGGATTAGCTGCTACGAGCGTTCCCGAATAAAAAAGGGATAAAACAACGGCTAAACTTCCCCTCTTTAAAGAATTGACTAAACAGTTCAAAATTTTGTCCTTAGTAATTTATTATTATTTGCTGCTAATAACTATTTAAACAACTAGAATTTGGCATTCGATCGATTTAGTTAAGATTAGGGATGCAATCGCCCTTGAGAGCAGTAATGTTAAGATGCACAGGGTGGTGTTAGTTTCTCCTTCCAGTGAATGAGTCAAACAACTTTGGGCGATCGCCCTTCGATCTTTAGACTAAAATCATTAGTTTCCTTAGCTATTGGTTGTATCCTCGTATTAGTATTGACGGCTTGCGAGCCACCTCCCCGGCTACTAGCGCAAGACAGGCTTTTTCTCGATCTTGCCGTAGAATTTCTCGGAGAATATCAGCTGCCAAAGATAACTTTTCAAGATACTCGTGTCGGGGGATTATCGACAATCGCTTACGATCGCCAACGCGATCGCTTTTATGCTCTTTCTGACGACCGCAGTAATTTTGCTCCTGCTCGTTTTTATACTCTAAATTTGCATCTTACTTCTGCAGATACGGCTTCAGTAAAAATCGATCGCCTAGAAATAGAAGATGTAACTTTTCTTAAGGACGAAGAAGGAAATAATTATCCTCCTAACAGCATCGATCCCGAAGGAATTGCTTTGTCTCCGAGAGGAACGGTTTTTATTGCTAGCGAGGGCATTCCTAGCAAAGGTATCGACCCTTTGATTGGTGAATTTGACTTGAGAACGGGTCAAAAACAACTAGATCTACCTATTCCTCAACAGTACTTAAGAGATTTAGATGACCCAACCAAAGGAATACAAGAAAACCTTGGTTTTGAAGCCTTGACGGTCAGTCGAAGCGGCTTAGCTGCCGACGATCCTTTTCGTCTTTTTACTGCTACAGAATCGGCACTATTACAAGATAGATTGGAGGATGCTACTGCTGAAGCTAGAATTCGCCTGTTGCATTATGTTATCAATCCCGTTAGTAGTCCCGTAGCAATCGCAGAACATCTTTATTTACTCGAGCCTGCTGCGCCCGAAATTATTTCTAACGGTTTGACTGAATTAATGGCTTTAGATCGGGAAGGCTATTTTCTTAGTTTAGAGAGAACTTTTGGTTTTACTGGTGCGGGAGCAAAAATCTTTGAGGTAGTCAATGGTAATGCTACCGATACTTCTAGAATTGATAGTTTTGCGGGTAGCCTCGGTAAAGTTAGACCTCTCAATAAAAAGTTAATTTTAGATTTGAGCGAATTAGGAATTTATTTGGATAATCTTGAAGGAATGAGTTTAGGTCCTCGCTTACCAGATGGCAGCCAGAGTTTATTACTGGTAAGTGACGATAACTTCAACGAGGAACAGATTACTCAGTTTCTTCTTTTCCGTTTGGTTGAAAGGTAATTGACGCTCGTAGCAGCGAAGCGAGAGGTTCGCTTACTCCTCTCGCGTCCTATCAACTATATGCAGCAATTTATACATTAAGTCTAGAAGAAAGCAATACCAAACCAATGACAATTACACTCAGTGTTAGAAAACCTGCCATTATTGCTGAAAACTTCTCTCGATCGCTAAAAACTTCTTCCTTTGACTTGGCTTTGAATGCATGCCAAACGTGTCCTCCTAAAAAAGTAGTACCGAGGACGAACTGGACTGCGGCAAACTGACTTCGCTCTGCACCATAAAATTCTGGAGGAAATACGGTGTCATTGAAAGCGACAAAATAAAGAGAAGTAAAAGCCATTAAAGCTAAACCCGCCAAACTGTAAGAAAGAATAGCATGTCCGTTGAAGATAAAAGCTTTTTTTACCCAACTAAAAGGTTCGGTGACAATATGCCAGGCACCGCCAGCAATGCACATTACTCCCACCCAAATATGACCGCCAATGACATCTTCTAAGTTATTTACTGCTGCCATACCCAGAGGATTCCAACTACCGTGGTCCAAGCCAAATAGATAGCCAAAAATAATAAAAGGATTCAGAGTCGGATTAGAAATAATTCGTACACCGCCTATAGCAGGGTCATAAATTCCTCTAAAGAACATTGCTTTGGCAACCAATAGCAAAGCTGCCGCACCCAAGAAAATCAGATGATGACCCAAAATAAAACCCAGTTTTTTCGGATCGTGCCAGTCGTAATGAAATTTAGCAACCCGTCCTTTGCCATTTTTCAACACTGCTGGTCCCCGAAATACATGAAACAAACCCCCTGCACCCAGAACCGCAGAAGCGATTAAATGTAAAATTCCAATGACAAAGTAAGGATAAGTATTGGCGATCGCCCCATCTGCACCGACACCCCAACCCAAACGGGCTAAATTGGGAATTAGTAAAAGTCCCTGGTCGGACATTGGCGCATTAGGTACAAATCTAGTTAACTCTAATAGAGTAACTGACCCAGCCCAAAACATAATCAAACCAGCATGGGCAATGTGTGCGCCCAGTAATTGACCGGAAAGATCGATTAAACGAGCATTCCCTGCCAACCAACTCCAATCGCGGATAGCTGGCGTTCTCATTTTTGTAGTTGCTGTCATAATTGATTCGTACTTTTTCTAATCGTTACTAAAATAAATTAAGTAGGCTTAATGCAGAAGGAAATCTGCACTAAGCTAATTCAAAGAAAGTCAAATAGTGGGCGGGAAATTCCTCTATTCAGCAGCACCTTCTACTGCTGCTTTGGGCGTAGATTTAGATTTACTAACCACGGGCTGACCTGTTTGGGGAGTTCCCGCATTATCTAAAGCAGTAATAATGCGACGAAAGTCAAAGCCGATCGCTCGCAGAGCGTGCCACAGATGTCCTTGTAAAAAGAAAAAGGCAAGGAAGAAGTGAGCGTTGGCTAGCCAAGCACGGGCAGTATGAGTTCCCAATGGTAACTCTACAGTATCGACGAAATAGGGAACTACTCCTAGCTTAATTCCCAGAGGAGGTCCATAAAATTCGACTGGATAAGCCAAGGTATTTACAGCACAGTAATAGGCAGCAACAAATCCAGCTAAAGCAATGCCGCCAAGAGAATAGGAAAGAATTGCTTCTCCAGAGAAGATAAGTAGCTTTTTCGCCCATTCTAGAGGCGGCACGAGAATGTGCCAAACTCCACCGGCAATTAGCATGATGCCAACATAGATGTGACCGCCAACTAGATCTTCCAAGTTATCAACAGAGGCAAAATGAGTTTGATAGCCAAAAATAGTTAGAGGATTGAGAGTAGGGTCAGTAACTACGCGCACGTCTTGAATAGTTGCATCGTATAAACCACCCCAGAACATAGCTTTAGCAACCAAAAGTAGTGCCCCAGCACCGAGAAATAGTAAATGATGACCCAGAATCAAGCCCAGTTGAGCGGGGTCGTCCCATTCAAAATGAAACTTACGCGCCTGTCCCGAAGCTTCTCTTAAATCGCTTGGGGCTTTAAAGGTATGAAAAAGTGCGCCAGCACCTAATACGGCAGAAGAAATTAGATGTACTGCACCTACAACAAACATGGGGTAAGTGTCTATTACTTCTCCACCCGCGCCTACTCCTAAACCTAGAGTTGCTAGATGGGGTAAGAGAATTAAACCTTGTTCTCCCATGGGTACACTTGGGTCATATTGGGACAGTTCAAAAAAAGTAAATGCCCCAGCCCAAAAAACGATCAATGCGGCTTGCGCTACGTGAGCAGCGATAAACAAACCCGATAAATCGGCAAAACGGGCGTTACCAGCCCACCAGTCATACTTGACATTTGGATTACCGTAGGTTTGCACGGTTAAACCTCCTATTTAATTCGGTTAAATTTGTTACTAATTATTCTTAAGAATATCAATCGCTATTATTTTGCATTATTGAAAATTCATATAAATATATTGGTAATAAAACTTAATGATATTATCGATCGGCTAGTTTTTTTAATAAAAATAGCCTATTACCAGGGATTTACTCTTATTGGAATTACTTGTCGACTTGGTTTGTTACTATCAATTTTTTAAATTAAACAATAAATATTCTCAATAAATTCATTTTTACTGTAAACTAGACAAAAAATTATTGATTGTAATTATCAATTAGGAGGTTGGCAGTGGCGATCGCTTCGACTACAAGCCCTCAGACTATAGAGGAAGACCGTACAGATATTCCTTGGTGGGCAGGCAACGCTCGTCTGAGAGATCTATCCGGCAGATTGTTAGGAGCACATGTTGCCCATGCAGGTTTAATAGTCTTCTGGGCAGGTGCCATAACTTTATTTGAATTGTCTCGTTTCGCTCCAGCTCAACCAATGTACGAGCAAGGCTTAATTTTACTTCCGCACTTAGCTAGTCAAGGTTGGGGCGTGGGTGCTGGAGGAGAAGTTATCGATACCTATCCCTACTTCGTCATTGGAGCTTTACATTTAATTTCCTCCGCTTTTCTAGGTTTTGGCGGTATTTACCACGCTCTGTTTGGTCCCGAATATTTAGAAAACGTATCGGAATTCTTTGGCTATCAATGGCGGGATACCAAGAAGATGACCGCGATTCTCGGCATCCATTTAATACTTCTTGGGGTAGGGGCTTTTCTCCTAGTAGCCAAAGCAATGTACTTTGGAGGCTTATATGACCCCACAGTAGCAAATGTCAGAACCGTTACTAATCCAACCCTCAATCCGGCAATTATCTTTGGTTATTTGTTTGGTGCGGTTGGTAAAAATTGGATTGCTGGGGTAAACAATCTAGAAGATGTTGTCGGCGGTCATATTTGGGTTGGTGCCATTCTCATCGCTGGTGGCTTTTGGCATATTGCGACCAAACCGATGAATTGGACCAAGAATTTATTTGTTTGGTCGGGAGAAGCTTATCTCAGCTATAGTTTAGGTGCATTATCCTTAATGGGTTTTATTGCTGCTTATTTTTGTGCAGTCAATACTACTGTTTACCCAGAAGTATTTTACGGTCCGGCTTTATCCATCAAACTCGATATTTTTCCTTACTTCTCTTCAGCAAATCCCGATTTACTATCGTCGCGTACATGGCTAGCCAATGCTCATTTTTGGCTAGCTTTCTTCTTTCTTCAAGGTCATCTATGGCATGCTTTGCGGGCAGCTGGCTTTGATTTTCGTAAAGGTCGGGTAGAACCATCCTTAATTCCTCCCGAACCAACTCTTTGAACCAAAACTACTGTTCGGACGTTCCAGGTCACGTCCCTACTTCTGACTCCTTCTTAGATACCTTTTCTCCGCGCACTTCTTTGCGTTCTTTGCGTGAAACAAAAAACTGATCGTTCTCAATAAATCGTAATCATGACAGCAGTAATTGCAGAAAGTCCCTATAAAAACAAAATTCCTCAAGTAGGTTGGTGGGCTGGTAATGCCCGTTTTATCAAACTCTCGGGTAAATTACTAGGAGCGCACATTGCCCATGCTGGTTTAATCGTTCTCTGGGCAGGGGCGATGACTTTATTTGAGTTATCCCGCTACAATCCTGACTTGCCCATGTACGAACAGGGATTAATTCTCTTACCCCATCTGGCAACTCTAGGTTTTGGTGTTGGCGATGGCGGTCAAGTAGTTAATACTTATCCTTATTTTGTCATTGGAGTTTTGCACCTGATCTCTTCCGCCGTTTTAGGGGCAGGTGGTATTTATCATTCTCTTCTCGGACCAGAAGTGTTAGAACAAAACCGCACTTTTGCTGGTTTTTTTGGTTATGACTGGGAAGATAAAGACAAAATGACTACTATCCTGGGAATTCACTTACTTTTCCTAGGTTTCGGTGCGTTTTTACTAGTGTTTAAAGCTATGTTTTGGGGCGGGTTATTCGATCCCTGGGTTGGAGAAGCCGGACAGGTGCGCATAATCACTGACCCGACAGTCAATCCAGTTCAAATCTTTGGCTACCTCTTTGGGGCTGCTGGTGCTAAAGGAATGGCTGCCGTCGATAATCTAGAAGATGTAGTGGGGGGTCACTTGTGGGTTGGTTCGCTTTGTCTTATCGGTGGTTTGTGGCATATAGCGACTAGACCTCTTCCTTGGGCGCGTCGCGTCTTAATTTATTCTGGGGAAGCATACCTTTCCTATAGTTTAGGCGCGATCGCCTACATGGGATTTTTAGCTGCTTATTTCTGTACGGTCAACGCTACTGTATATCCAGAAGTATTCTACGGACCTGTAGGTTCAATCGTAACAAATACCGGAATAGTTACGGCAAGAGGTTGGCTAGCTACTTTTCACTTTGTCTTTGCTGTCTTGTTCCTTTTTGGTCATATCTGGCATGCTATTCGCGCTAGAGGTATGTCTGCGGGTTTTGATTTTAGAAGAGGTGATACAGTAATTAAATTTGCAGGCGATCCCCAGATTGGCAATCTTCTGACTCCGGTTAACTCTTCTGATTTCACTCTCTGGCTGTTAAAGTATCTACCTATCTATCGTCCCGGACTGTCTCCTCTTTTTAGAGGATTAGAAATTGGCATGGCACACGGATACTTTCTCTTCGGTCCTTTTGCTCTCCTCAATCCTCAAAGAAATTCAGCTTATGGTAACTTAATCGGTTTACTTAGTGCTTGCGGACTGATTGTTATTTTGACTATTTGTTTGTCTCTTTATGGTACGACTTCTTTTAAAAAAGAGTTGCAACCAGATCGACGTACTTATGCTACCTCTAATCCGAATGTGCCAGATTCTCTCAAAACTGTCGATGGCTGGAGTCAGTTTGCTGCAGCTTTCTTTGTCGGTGGTGTAGGGGGTGCTTTCTTTGCCTATCTAGTGTTCGATAATCTTAATGTGCTGCAAGCAATAGTTAGCGGCAAGATTTAGCAGAAAAATTTCTAAAAGTTATTACTATTTATTAGCAATAATAGTAATCTGAGATTATCACCTTCCTCACACGTTTGGGATTAGGTAATCTTGCCACCTAATCCCCCTTATTAGCAACAAAAAAGGCGACTTAAATAGTTTTCTATCTCGCGATCGTTCTTGTCTTGTTGACTTTTATTATTAATTTTGTTGCTATAGAAAACAGGCTTAACATTAATATATTTCAATAAGTCTGCCAGAGAAGCGAGTGAGCAATGCAACTAGAAGAAGTTGTTTGATAACGATTTTGGCATTGCGACAGCTTAGTAATAAGTCATCAATGGCTGCTTCTGTCTTACTAATGCAGATAGATAAAATTTTTAGGTATTGCCGAGATAAACGTCGATTTTGCAACAACAGCATCTCAAAAAAAAGTAAATTCAATTAGGAGTGAATATGGCAAAAATTGGTCTTTTTTATGGTAGTACTACGGGCAAAACTGAAACTGCTGCAGAAATGATTCAGAAAGAACTAGGTGGTGAAGATGTAGTTGATTTGCACGAAATTTCTGAGGTTGAAGAGGAAGATTTTGACCAATATGAATATATTATTATTGGCTGTCCTACCTGGGATATTGGCGAACTTCAAAGCGATTGTCAGGGTTATTATGATGAACTAGATAACCTTGATTTTAATGGTAAAAAAGTAGCTTATTTTGGTACGGGAGACCAAATAGGATACCCAGAAAACTTCCAAGATGCCATGGGAATGCTAGAAGAAAAAATCTCTTCTTTAGGTGGAACAACGGTAGGTTATTGGTCTTCTGATGGTTACGATTACGAGTCTTCTAAAGCAGAAAGAAACGGAAAATTTGTTGGACTAGCTCTTGATGAAGATAACCAATCTGAATTGACTGAATCAAGAATTAAACAATGGGTGGAGCAGCTAAGGACTGAATTTGGTATTTAAAATGTTAATGTTTTCTTCTGGGGAATAATTATTAGGGTTTGGGAAAAGTAATGAAGTAAAAAATATTTTAATTTTTTCTCTGAACTTTTCCCAATTTTTCCAAAATGATGGATGTAGCATTTGATTGCGATCGCTCATGATACATTTAATTTTTTGTTATTGTTTTTGGCTATTAGTTATTGCTATCTTGGTGTGGAGAATTTGGCAAAGTAGCAAAAAAGCCTTTACTTATCTAAAACAACTCCATCAAATTCCTTGTTCTCGTTGTGCTTTTTTTACCGGAGATTATCGTTTAAAATGCACGGTCGCTCCTTTGAAAGCAATGTCAGAAGAAGCAATCAATTGTCGAGATTTTGAACAAAGATGTTATTCAAAAACAAATCTTCTAATAAAGTTAAGTAGTTTTCACTGGGCTAAAAAAAATACCAAGAAAATTCTTCTCGATTAATAGACATCTCCAATAACTTATAATTTGGGCAGAGCAATAGTTTGGGCATCTTTAAGAATTTCATGATAACTAGCGATCGCCACGGTGGCTCAAGTATTAGAGGTAACGTATGGTAAATCTCGAC
>JADEWQ010000107.1 GCA_015207585.1 Pleurocapsales cyanobacterium LEGE 06147
ATAGCTCGATCCGCGTCGATATTACCGATTCGGGTAGCGGAATCGATCCAGAAGTGCGATCGCGTATTTTTGAGCCATTTTTTACTACTAAACCAGTCGGTAAAGGTTCGGGGTTAGGATTGGAAACAGTAAGGCGTATTGTCGAAAACCGCCATCAAGGTACGATCTTGCTTGAATCTAAACCAGGGAAAACTTGTTTTACTGTTTGTTTGCCCATCTCAAATTAAATTATAGGTTTCTTTCTAATGTTTGCTCTCGGTAGTGTAGCAAAGATGTTGAATAAACTATATTTCTCTGCCAAACTCATACTTATTAATTTGTTGACCTACCTGTGAAATCCCCGTTTTAGCTAAAACTTTTTCATTACTATCGTTTTACTGAGACTCTTGAACAGGCTCAACAAGCTATGACTCCAACACATTCTCTACTACTGAGTTTTGTTCCACCGTAAATCTCGCTGTTTTGTCATTGTCTAAAAGAGGTGTTCCTGTTTCAGCAGAATCCTTCGCTGGTGAGGGAAGCACAGCCTGTAACCAGGGCGGTGCTAAAAAAGTTGTCAAGATAACCATCATGACGATAGCTACCTGTAAAGAAGCTGAAAGAATACCACTAGCTGCACCTACGCCAGCAAAGACTAAACCTACCTCGCCTCGTGGAATCATCCCAATGCCAATTGCCAGACGATTAAGCTGAGGTTGACCAAACAGAGTGAAGCCAGTGATAACTTTACCCAAAATTGCTACTAAAATTAGGAAAGCTGCTACGATCAATCCTTCCCGATTGCTGGGAACTGCTGGATTCATTACACTAAGGTCAGTTTTGGCTCCAATAACAACGAAGAAAATTGGCACTAACATATCTGCAAGGGCAATGACTTGCCGTTTTAGTTCTCTACATTTCTGAGTTTCTGCGAGGAGTAACCCCGCAGCAAATGCTCCCAGAATTGCTTCTAAATGGATAGCTGTAGCAATATAAGACAAAATAAAAGCAAAGATGAGAGACGAAAGTAAAAGTTGACCGCGAGACTTGAGTGTATTCACTAGTCCAGTAAAGTAAGGACTAAGGAAACGACCGAGTAGAATTGCTCCAATTAAGAAAGCCGCTGCGCTTGTAACGAGATAGAAGACATTGGTCATTTCTATATTTCCAATCTTGGCTAAACTGCCAACTACAGCTAGAATGATGATGCCGATAATATCGTCTAGAACTGCAGCCCCAATAATAATCTGACCTTCGGTGCGATTAAGATACTGAAGTTCTGCCAACACTTTGGCGGTAATGCCAATACTAGTTGCACTTAGAGCAGCTCCAGCAAAAATGGCTGGAACTGTAGGCACACCAAACAAGTAGATTAGCCCGCAGGTACCGCCCATGAACGGTATAATTACTCCTACTATCGCTACTATCGCTGACTGGAAACCGACTCGAAGTAATTCTTTGAGATCTGAACCCAAACCAATTTCAAACAAGAGAATAATAGAACCCAATTCAGCCAAAATCGAAATGACCTCGTTCTGGCTCTGAAACGTTGCTTCCAAACTATCTGGACTTAAATCTGTAGTGGTTTGGAGAAAAGTCATCAACAGCGAATTAATACTGTCTCCTCCACCTTCTACAAAAACCAGCAGATGGAGAGCTGAGATACCTATGACCACGCCACCTAAGAGTTGTCCTAAAACTTCAGGTAAGTTAAGCCTATTGCAAATCTCTGCCCCAATTTCGCTAGCGAAATAAATTATAACTAAACTCAACAGCACGCCTGCTAGTACCAAAGGAGCACTTGCTGCTTCTGTTGTCGTTGCCAGCAAAGGCATAGTTTGGCTAAAAACTGGAAACGAGAAGCTCGGAATTAAAGAAATTATTCCAACAATTTTCTCGATTGATAGTTGAGTAATCATTAGCTCTTTAATGTACATAGTAATTCTTTTAAACTATGAAGATTTTGATTCACTTTTCTGTTCAACTAATTTTTTTAAGTAAAGATATGCTTCTTCTGGTGTCAGGGGATCTAATTCGGTTTGATTAGGAATACAAAATTCCCAACTATCGCTAAAGTAATGGATTGTAAAATTAGGAATCAATCCTAATTGCAGAGCTTCTTTTCCCAATTTTTCGGCTTTTTCCTCAATAGCGAGTTGGCTTGTAAAAACAGTTTCATTCATACTTTTTCTACTTCCTTCAATTCTCCTAATTCAAGTTAATTTTGCTCTTGCTTGTTAGTTTGTTACATAAAAATTCCCCGTTAAAATCCGGTAAAGACAATTTATTTAACTAAATCATCTTTATAAGGCGACAATCCTCTGCAATCATCTTTAAAGCTACAGAAGATTGTTACAATAACGATGTACAATACTGGTACAATAAATAAACTTAGAACTGTAGAAACAATCATGCCGCCAAAGACAGCTGTACCTAAAGATTGTCGGCTGGCTGACCCTGCTCCTGTAGCAATGACTAAAGGAAATATCCCGATCAGTGTCGAAATAGCAGTCATGATAATCGGTCGCAAACGCTGTTGCGCAGCTTCTACTGCTGCTTTTGTAATGGAAAGACCTTGTTCTCTGAGTTGGTTAGCAAATTCCACGATCAGAATCGAATTTTTACTGGCTAAGCCAATCAGCATTACCAATCCCACCTGACAATAGACATCATTGGGAAAACCCCGCAGTGATGCAGCAGAGAGCGCGCCTAAAATCGCTAGGGGAACGGCAAGCAGAATAATTATGGGGTCGATAAAGTTTTCGTATTGAGCTGCAAGAACCAGAAAAACAAAGAAAACGCCCAACCCAAAAATTAGGGGAGCTTGACCGCCAGATTCTAACTCTTCTAAGGAAATCCCTGACCATTCATAACCCATATTGTTTGGTAAAACTTCGGCGGCAATACGTTCCATAGCCGCGATCGCCTGACCAGAACTATAACCAGGGGCTGCCGAACCATTAATTTCAATTGAGCGGAAGAGGTTGTAGTGATTGATAATCTGCGGTCCAGTAACGGGAGTAACCGCGACAAGATTTCCCAGAGGAATCATTTGGTCGGTTGCCGAACGAACATAAAGTTTGTCGATATCTTCGGGATTAGAACGAAACTGTTTGTCTGCTTGAACATATACCCGATAAGTCCGACCATAGGCATTAAAGTCGTTGACATAGCGAGAACCCAGGAAAGTCTGGAGAGTATTAAGAATTTCATCGATATCGACTTGAAGAGCCTTGGCTCGATTGCGGTCTATATCGATCAGCAATTGCGGGGCATTAGCTGTATAGGTGCTAAACACGTTCTGCAATTCGGAGGCTTGATTTGCTTTGTCGATCAATTCATTTTGATATTGCACCAGAGTGGCTAGATCGTTATTACCCCGATCTTGGAGTTGAAATACAAAGCCACCGTAATTACCCAACCCTTGGATCGTGGGCGGATTAATAGCAAAAACCCTAGCATCGGGAATAGCTAAGAGTTTGCCGATCGCTTGACCGAGAATTGCTTGGGCAGATTGATGAGGTTGTCTGCGCTCGCCCCAAGGTTTGAGTGGCACAAACGTAGTAGCAGTATTAGCTATATTCCCAGTAAAACTAAAACCACCTATCGAGAAAGTCCCTGCAACATCAGGATTTTCCAGGAATATGTCGTCAGACTCATCGATAACTTGACCAGTATATTCTAGGGAAGTTCCTTCCGGTCCTTGAATCAGTTTAATTAGATAGCCTTGGTCTTCTTCGGGCAAAAATGCTGTCGGTACGCTTTGATAAACCCAAATAGTTACTCCCAACAAGACAATAAATATGCCCACGAGCAACATTTTCAGATGAGTTAAAGTACCTAGTAAAGTGCGATAGCCTTGACGCATGCCCTCAATGACTCGATTAAACACAGCAAAGAGCTGCCCCAACCAACCCCCTGGCTGTTGCCCTTGCCGTATTAAGAGAGCTGACAAGGAAGGAGTCATACTTAAGGCATTAAAAGTAGAGATAACAATGGCAAAGGCAATCGTTAAGGCAAATTGCTGATAAAGTACTCCGGTAGTACCAGGGAAAAAAGCAACAGGAATAAATACCGCCAAAAGTACTAAAGAAGTAGCAATTACTGCACTAGAGAGTTCCCGCATCGCTTCTAAGGCAGCAATATGGGGTCGCATACCCTTCTCTTGAACTTTCTCGGCAATATCCTCAACTATGACGATCGCATCATCGACTACCATCCCTGTTGCCAAAGTCAGTCCAAATAAGGTCAAGCTGTTGAGCGAAAAATTAAAAATCTTGATAAAAGCAAAAGTTCCGATCAAGGAAATGGGAATGACGACTGCTGGTACGACAGTGGCTCGCCAATTTTGTAAAAAGATAAACAGTACCACGATCACTAGTGCTACTGCCTGAATAAGGGTACTGACCACTTCTTTGCCAGACTCGATCACAAATAGAGAAGGGTCATAGGGAATTTCATAGTTAATTCCTGGCGGAAAATCCTTAGCCAGTTCCTTCATGCGTGCTTTGACAGCAGTTGCTACTTCCAAGGCGTTGCTACCAGGACTTTGTCGAATTGCATAGCCCACCGTTTCCTGACCGCTATACTTTGTCAAGGTGTTGTAATTTTCGGCTCCTAGCTCAACTCTACCAACATCTTTGACCTTAATCAAAGTGCCATCTTCTCCTGTTTCCAGAACTATTTCCTCAAATTCAGAGACATCTCCGAGCCGACCTACAGCTCGTAGAACCAGTTGGTACATTTGTCCGTCTTCGGCAGGGGGTTGTCCGATGCGTCCTGCTCCCACCTCCAGATTTTGTTCGCTGATGGCATCTACCACATCTTGAGCGGTAATGCCGCGACTGGCTAATTTTTGGGGATCTAACCACAAACGCATAGCATAACGACGCTCGCCAAAGGTGTCAATACTAGCTACGCCTGAGATTCTTCTTATTTCATCGAGAATGTAAAGATCGGCATAGTTACTAAGAAAAGTATTTTCATACTTACCCTCTTCTTCACTAAAAATTCCCATCCCTAAGAGAATACCGCCAGATTGCTTGGTCACCGAAACTCCTGTTTGTCGTACTAATGCTGGCAACTGCGGTTCGGCTAAAGAGACGCGGTTGAGGACATCAACTGCAGCAATATCGATGTTATAACCCTGTCCAAAGGTAACGGTAATCTGACTCGTGCCATCTTCACCACTGATCGAATTCATGTATTGCATGCCTTCGACCCCGTTAATCTGACGTTCTAACACTGTGGTAACCGTTTGTTCTACCACTTCGGCACTAGCCCCAATATAGTTAGAAGTAACTACTACTTGCGGGGGACTAATATCAGGATATTGTTCCACAGGTAAAGTGATAAGAGCGATCAATCCTACCAAAACAATAACGATCGAGCAGACAATCGTTAAGACGGGTTTTTTAATAAAAGTTTCAAAAAACATAATCTCAGAGTAGAGATGTATTTAGCTGCAACTTTATCTTCTAGCAGCAGGGAAAGTTAATCTGATTCATCTGTTGTCAGTTGACAAGAGAGCAGACGCGCTAAAAAATAGTTGGTCATTTTCGAGCCATAGGGAGAATTCCACCAGCCAGAAGGATGACAGCCAACCGGTGCCGACAAACTATAATCCAGTTCATCGCATTTGCGCCAGCGATTATCGGTACGCCAACCTAAGCGATCTCCCCAAAGTTGGATTATTTCTTGATTCTGTTCAATCGTGGTGGTCAGGTCTCCTCCTACACTTTGATAAATCTCTAATTGCACGCTAAATCCAAAGCGTTTCTGACTGTAGTTGAGCCACAGTTGGTCAATTACCCGCAGGGCATTACAAGGAAAGGTTTGAAGATCGCTAGGTTTTAATTTCTCTATATCGCTTTTCTCAGCTATTTCCACAATTAAATTACTCGTTTTGCGATCTGCTTCTTTCCATTGACCGGCAGATAAATAATCCCGTAATTTTTCATAGCGATAGACATCAGCAACCAAAGAAAGATTTTCTTCAATGCAAGTAACTTTCTTGGCTAAATCGGGAATTTGGTTTAACTGAGTTTTGATTTCAGACAGTTGAGTACTGAGTTGACTTAACTGCATCATCATCTTATCCAGTTGCGGGCTTCCTAAGTTAGTTTGGTCATTAGTTTTTTTCATTATTATTTTTGGCGATCGCAACTTCTCTTCTTGGAGTCTCTGTGCCAATCCCGGTCTCTGAGATTACTTAGCAGCAGTATTTTCCGACGCAGTATTTTCCGACTCAGCCATAATTGGCGTACCATCAGAGAGATTGAGTATACCGGAGGTAATCAAAGTTTCTCCTGGCTGTAATCCTTCAAAAACTTGGTAATAATTACCTTCAATGTTGCCTAACTTAACTGGTCTTTGCTCGGCAATTTGTTGCAGTTCTCCCGTTTCCAATTTTGAGGTTTGCGCCACAAAAACAAATGCCTGATTGCCCAGACGAGAGATGGCACTAGTAGGAATTAAAACCCTCTGACGTTCGTTCCAAATTACTCTAGCTCGCACGAACTGCTCATCTCGCAACACTTCTTGAGGGTTGGGGAAACGAGCTTTGGCAAGCACTGCTTGGGAATTGGCATCCACTCTCGGAGAGACAAAACTAATTTTTCCTACTACCAAAGGTTCGGCGTTGTCAGCAGTTCTCAATTCAACGGGAAGTTCCACTTGCAATTGAGCAGCGCGTTCAATAGGAATGGCAAGACGCAGTTCCAAAGTCTGGTTTTGGGTAATAGTGGTCAGCATATCGCTGGTTTCTACGTAGTCTCCAATTTTGAAGGGAAGATCGCCAATAATTCCAGCAGCAGGAGCTACTACTCTAGTATCTTCTAAATTCTCTTGTTCTACATCAGCATCTGCCTGAGCTTGTGATAAGTCAGCATTGGCAGCATCTAAAGCAGATCTAGCCGCTTGTACTCTTTTGTTGTTAGCATTAAAAGTGGCAAGAGCAGCATCGCGATCGCGAATAACTCGATCTAAAGTTTGTTGAGCTTGCGCCCCTTCTTTCACTAGAAAACTATTCCGTTTATAATCTTCTTCCTGTAGTTTTACCTCAGCGGCTGCGCTGGCTACTTCTGCCTCGGCAGCTCTTAGTTGAGCTTCTGCTTGACTGCGTGCCGCTTTAAAGGAGTTAATTCTAGCAAATGCGCTGTTAAGCTGCGCTTGATTTCTGTCAGGACGAAGTTGGACAATCGACGTGCCTATACTAACGTTATCTCCCGATTGTACAGAAATGCTTACAATTCGACCATTCATTTCTGGTCGTAAAGTTACTCTTTGTTGGGCTTCAAGAACGCCAACAAATTCAGAACTATCTCTAACAGCAGTAACTGTTACTTGTTGCAGTTTTACTGGCACATTTTGAGCCGCAGGAGCATCCGCATTGGACGCTGAGTTTCCTGCACTCAACAAACGCCAAGTAACACCCCCGCCAATTAATAGCAGCAAAGTTAATAACCACCAGTACCATCTTGTCTTTTTCGACTTTGGCTGTTGTGGTGTTTTTTGTTCAGAGGGTTTTAAGGTGGGATTAGAAGAATTAGAGGATTTCATGGTTCACTGCGACTGCAACTTTACTAATAGAAATAAAGCGAAAACTATTAAAAACAATCTGCTAGACTCAATAATGTTCATTTTGCTCATTGATGAAGTTTTTAGAAGTTCAATGCTTTATAACATTTTGCTCGCAAGTCCCCAATAGAAATTTTAAAAAGGCAACTTGGGAACAGAGAACTGGAAACAGGTTTAATGCTGTAATGGTCTGTGAACTTTAAATTGATGGGTTGAGGTTGATGCTCGGACGTAGGTGAGTCAAGCTGCGCCAACAGGTGTGAACACAGGTTCTGAGCCAAGCAATGTGAATTAAATTTAGCCCTGTCAGAATGAGCTTTTTACCAACTTCCGCAAAGGGCTGTTCTGAAAATTTCAACACAACTGTGTTCTTTCAGGTTCTAATTCACATCAAGCGTAACTTCTAATTTATGTTTGCTACTTAATTTTAAAGAGTGGTAAACTTAACCGTAAGGGTCAATCTTTCGGAGTAAGTTGATATTATTTGGGTTTAAAAGGGACTTAGACAATTTCTGAACCCAAACAAAGCATAAACTGGCTGGTAGTGCATCAAGGAAGTGTTGGACTAGTAAGATGAACATTCTCCCAAAATAGTCTCAATATTATAGAATGTCTTCTGTGTAGTCATCACAAGACCCATAAGCACAGAAAAACCAGTAAAGGAAGTCAAAGGCACTACTGTCCAGTTTGCCAACAAACTTTCAAGGAAACTTTTGATAGTCTAAAAAAAAATTTGCACAGTTCTGCAGGCTCACGCTCTGACTTTTCACAAAATTTTTTTTCGAGAAAGCGATCGCAACCGAAATAAATCCTACTGACCCAGAGAAAGCAGGAAGCAAATAGTATTTACTGACAGGTAGTCAAGGAGTATCTTTAGCTGTGATTTTGAGCGGAGCTAATCAGCACAATATCAAGAAATTAGCTAATTTTCTAGATGCGGTTTCCAAAAACGATATTCCGAAATTATCCCTCTTCTGTCACTTTCCGGGTATTCTGAATAAAAGAATCAAAAAAAGAAACTCTGAAAGGTAAATAGAGCAATGGATGTAGAATTACAAATCCTGAAACATCTGCCAAGGGATGCCCATCCAACAGTTGCGATCGTAGATGAATATTGTGCAGAGTATAGAAATATATTTAAAGAAGTAAGAAATTATGAGTGTTTCAAATATTTACACTTGGGAATAATTTCACAAATAAAAAGAAAATCATTACCAGAGATAGCGAAAGTCGTAAGTATAAATTCTGCACAGTCATTACATCATTTTATAGCCTATTCCGATTGGTCTGTAAGTAAATTAAAAAGCCAAAGATTAAAAAAAATCAAGAGAGCATTAAATGGAAATGCTATTACTGTAGTAATTGATGAAACTGGGGAGAGAAAAAAAGGTAAAAAAACGGATTATGTAGCAAGACAATATCTGGGAAGCATGGGGAAAGTAGAAAATGGGATAGTTTCTGTCAACGCTTATGGAGTTTATGCCAATATAACATTTCCATTAATTGTAAAAGTATTTAAACCTAAAGGAACGCTAAAACCAGAAGATAAATACAAAACAAAAATAGAATTAGCATCAGAAATTATTACAGAATTAATTGATGAAGGTTTTAATATTGAACTGGTACGGGCGATAATTTATATAATGAAAGTAGCCAATTCATTCAAAAATTAACTGAATATCAATTAGCTTATGTTGTAGCAATTAGGAGTAATCATGGAGTCTGGTTGCCAGCCTCTCAGAGCGTTAGGGCTAATAAGTGGTGTAAATTCGAGAGAACATTTAGTAATCAAAAATCAGAAATCAGATACATCCGAGAAATAATTTATGGTAAAAGAAGAACCATAACTTACTGGGAAATAACTACTGACCCAGAAACAATGCCGGAAAATTCTACTTCGTTCATCATGACGAATCTTCAAGGAAATTTGAAGAAGATTTTAGGCGATATATATGGATTGAGAACATGGGTAGAATATGGTTTTCGACAGTGTAAACAAGAATTGGGTTGGACAGATTATCGTTTTACTAACTTCCAGCATATTGAAAGGTGGTGGGAAATTATTTTTTGTGTTTACACAATGATTAGTTTAAATTCTCCAGCCTTTTTTGGCTTAAATCAATCTCATCAAGTTGAGACTGAGGTACAAGAAAATAGTTCTATTGACTTTTCTAAACATAAACAGTGGAACCATGAATGTGGATGGAAGAATACTTTAAATAATCTGCGTTTAATTATCCAACCACTTTTACTATTTTGGTTGATTTATCCCTGGTTAGATATTTTTCCTAATTCAGATTTATTGCTAGGATTCAATCATTTAATTGCTGCAATGAATCAATTTAAACCCTGTTATGCTTCTGGATGATTTCACTTATTTACTACTTGCTTAATCCGGAAAGTGACAGAAGAGGGTTAAGTACCTGGGTGAAATTAAATAAAAATAGAGATCGCAGGGAGTAGGGTGTTGGATGTCTGGTTTTGAGGAAAAATTTGACAGTCAGGTTTTCTAAATTATTCCGCCTACCCACTTATGAGTGCTATTCAGCTTGACCTGCTAAAACTGAAATACATTCAAAACTTTATCCCGTGTCCTCTCAAATCAGAGGAAATTCCATACTAAGTAGCCACTAAGTAGAAATAAGCCCTGAACCTCAAACGTTCGTCTTAGCCTCTGCAAAATCGGTTTGACTTGGTATGTAGCTATAAGACGATCCTTGACGAGTTCTTCGGAAGATTTAGTCCAAAACTGCCCATCATACCAACCAGTTTCTTCGTAGTATACAGTTTTGCGTTCAAGGCGATCGCAAATATAAGACCAGCCTAAATAAACCCAGAGTAAATTTAGAGCCAAAACCAAACTAGCTCCTGCAGAAGTGGCAATAACAAATTTCCCTGGGGATTGGGTTGGGGGAAAACTTTCTGTTGCTATCGGGCTGGCTAAACACCAACTTCCACACCAAATCCAGACTATATGGAACAAGTAATGTCGCCATTCTAAGGTTGTCCAGCGAAAACACCAAGATTGTTTTAGGTTGAGATACTCATTGAGGGGTTGTTGTTCAGACCTTGGCAACTTTGTTAAGTTTCTTGGATTTTTTGGCGGCATTTTTCAAAGGTGGTGGATTATCTTCATCAACAAATCCCTGACTAATTTCAATAATTCTGCCGTCTGGATCGGCAATCCAGACTGTACGCCACCCCAGAATATAATCATCAAAGTTAAGGGGACCTAGAGTAATCTTGGCATCGTCTCCTATTTCAGCCAGCTTGGCATCCACATTATCAACTTTAAAGGCGAGGTGGCGTACTGAAGGGTATTGAGGCCCATCATTGGAGGGTATAGGTAAAGGGGATGTCTCTTTTGCCTTAAAAAGTTCTAAGTAGAAGGCACTATCACCCATCTTGATAAAGACGATTTGATCGCCATCTGGTAATTTTGCCACTCTAGCCCTCTTGAAGCCGAAGTGTTTGGTGTAGAATTTTTCCGTGGCAATTGGATCTTCGCAAGTAATTGCAACTTGAGAAAAGATTTGCAAAGTCATAACTTTTTTGTTTCTAGTTACGAAAGGTTCTTGTCAAGTCAAGAATTTTTGAGCATCTCCTTAAGGAGATTTTCTTGAATCATAGTTTACTTTATTCGATTGGCTCTTGTTTTAAGTCTTAGTCAATCTAGTCTCCTTCTTCCTTGTTGAGGAGCTATCTCTGGACGTTTCCTTCAGAGCTTGTACGCCTCTTCCTCCTTTCTTCTTCCTTGACCTTGACGCTACGCCGCTTGACCTATGCAACTTATGTGCGTCCTTAATTAGGTCAGACACTTTTTCACCAATCATGACAATGGCTGTGTTGCAGTTTCCCGAGGGAACAATAGGCATGACACTGGCATCAGCGACTCTTAATCCCTCAACACCATAAACGCGCAACTGCGGATCTACTACTGCCATATCATCGAGTCCCATCTTGCACGATCCGGCTTGGTGATGATAAGAATCGGCTTTTTGTCGGACAAATGCGCACAGTTGCTCATCATTCTGGATTTCTGGTCCTGGCATTAACTCTTGCTTTACCCAGCTTGAGAAAGCCTTGGTCGCGAAAATCTCGCGAGCTAACTTAACCCCTTGGACTAACCGTTCAACATCAGCTTCAACCCCTAGGTAGTTTGGATTCACAAGTGGCTTGTCTAGAGGATTACTGCTTGCTAGTCTTACCCAGCCACGGGACATCGGGCGGACTACACCAGGCAAGATGCTAATGGAGTTTGGATGATTTTGACCAACAATGATGTCAAATGGCACGTGTACAAAAGCCATTTGCAAATCTGGTCCAACCCAGCCTGAGTCTGACCGACAAAACAGGGCACTTTCAGACAGATTCAAGTGTGGAGGAGGAAGCGGCTGTGATACTTCATTTATGACCCCTGTCAGAACGTGATTGTGAAAGTTTTCGCCCACGCCTGGTACATTAGCCTGTACGGGAATATCGAACTCCTTGAGATGAGTAGGATTGCCAATACCAGAAAGAAGCAACAGCTTAGGAGATTCAATTGCACCTGCACAGACAATTACCTCGTAGTTAGCACGAACGGTTTTGAGTTGGTTATCTTGCTTGTATTCAACGCCTACACAGCGTTTTCCCTCAAACAGTAGCCGAGTTGCCTGAGCATTCACCTTAAGCTGGAGATTGGGTCGGTTCAGCACAGGATTTAAGTAAGCTACTGCTGTACTTTGACGCTTACCGTTTTTAATGTTGACATGATGCCAGCCCACCCCTTCCATTTGATGACCGTTGAAGTCTCCAGTATAAGGATAGCCGAGTTCGAGACAAGCATCAATAAATAGCTTAGAGGTAGGGTTAGGGTTGTGCAGCTTGGCATTAGCAACATAAAGTGGTCCGCCCTTGCCAGCCAACTCACTTGTATCATCTTCTTGGTCTTCCAGCTTCTGAAAGTAGGGCAAAACATCTTGGTAAGACCAGCCAGGACAACCATTATAGGCCCAATTATCGTAATCTGACCAATGTCCCCGAATGTGCATCATAATGTATAGATTGCTGCTGCCGCCAGGTAATTTTCCGCGTGGCTCATAGGTTACTCGGTTCTCTAGCCCCGTCTGAGGAACGCTGGTGTAACCCCAGTCAATCTCTGAACCCAGTAGAGTATACCACAGTGACGGCTTGTGAACATTCAGCGGAATGTTAGAGCCTCCCGCTTCTAAAGCCAGCACTTTTACCGCTGGGTTTTCGCTAAGGCGGTTAGCAATCACTGCCCCTGCTGAACCTACTCCTACAACAACAAAATCATATTGACTCACCGTCAACTTTACTCCTCTTATTTAAGAATTAATTTTGAGATGTTTAGCTCAGTCCAATTTCTGATTCAGAAAAGGATCGAAAGGTCTAGTGTCGTGAAAGTTCGACATATAAGTAATTTTGTCGTTTTCCACCCGGAAATAATTAACACCTTTAGCCTCAATTGGTACACCGCTAGCATTTGCTCCCTCAAAATTCCAAATGACGAAAGCGTGGCTGCGATTGATTAGAGTTCGTTGGGGATGCATCAAGAACTTAGAGTAGCCTTTTTCAAGACCTCCTACTGCATCTCCTAGGATTTTAATGCCTTCTAGGTGACCTGCTAACTGTTCGTCAATAACGATATTGTCATCGAATAGAGTAAGCCAATTATTCCAATCACCTTTATTGACATAATCATAATATTTGTTGACTATTTCTTTGGTAGTCATCAAAAACTCGCGCCTCCAATTATCGGTTTACAAGATAAATCAAGATGACTGTTAGTAATGTAATTATAGGGAGCGGGAAACAAAACTACTAGGGTCGATGTTTTGAAGCAAGTTTGCATTTTTTCGTCGAGCGGTACTGTTTTTTCACTCTCCGAAAACTAGAATAGATCTAGCTTGAAAATAGAGGCTATAATTCAATAACTTCGTGGAAGTGGAGACAATTTTTAGCCTTAAATCTCAAGACTAGGGGTAAGAGAAACTTGATAGCCCAGTTGAGAAAATCGACGACACATTCGATTTAAGAATTGTTGAGTGTGGCGTTGGGGAAAATAATTGCCTCCTAAGTCTTGGTAAGGCTCGCGCTTGGACAAAATATAGTAAGCAGCCTTCAAAATTTTCTGGGTGATCGCGACAATCGCTTTCTTGTGACCTCGGCGTTGAACCAAGCGATGATAAACTGTCCTCAAATAAGTACCTTTACACTTGAGTGCGGCATGAGCAGCTTGAATCAAGCCAGTGCGAAGCCAAGAATTAGCCTGACCAGTACGACCAGAATAACGTTTTCCAGCACTTTCATGATTGCCTGGACAAAGTTTAGCCCACGAATGCTAAGTGAGCAGCACTCTGAAAGCGGCTCATATTTAAACCAATTTCTGCCAGTAACATCTCGGCAGTGGCTTTTCCTACACCTGGAATGGTATCCAACAGAATCATTGCTTGTTCTCCAGTCAGAGAAGAATTATCAAACTTACTCAAGTTGTTGTCGATGGTGTCGTCAGAGTTATTCGAGTTAGATTGAGGGGAAACGGTTTGAGCTAAGATTTGTATCTGAATTTGCTCGTCAAAAAAAGCAATTTGCTCTTCTGCCTTTGTATAGCAACGGAGAAATTTTGGTCGGTAAGGTTGCTTTAGTCAGACCAAAATTGGTTAAAGCAATTAGCTGAAAGCGTTGTGTAGCGGACAGTGTGTTGAATATTCTTGTGACCAAGATACTGCTGAATCATCCGTATATCATGTCCGTCATTTACCAATTTATAACCACAAGCGTGTCGAAGCATATGAGGATGAACGGGAAAAGAGATTGAAGAACACTCAGCTACACGAGTCAAAAGCTTACGAAAACCAGCAGCCGTCATGGGGCTTCCCCGTTCTGTAACAAATAAATAAGATGAAGGTGGAGATTCTCGTTTGAGTTTTCGTAATGCTCGCAGTTCTGGTCCTCTTAAAGGATGAACGCTCTCGATACCCCGTTTTAATCGTCGGACATGAAACAAACCTGTATCAAAATCGATCTGTTCCCATCGCAAAGCGCATAATTCTGATATTCTAAGACCTACTTGGCTTGATGGTTTGTTGGAAGTAGAGCCAAATGAGAAAAGAACCTGTCTCTCCTGGCTACAAAGAACTCCAACAGGGAATAATCCCCAACAAATTCTAGAAACCCTCGATAAAATATCATTTCTACAACAAAATCAGGTTGATGTTTGGGATTTAAGTAAACTGAATCCCAACCGGATCAATTACTTAGCCAAAATTGGGGCACGGGCCACCAATCAATATCTTCAACGAGCTTCAGAAATTAGACGCTATCCCATCCTTATTTGCTTTCTCAAGCAGTCACTGTATAACTTCACCGACGATCTGATTGAAATGGTAGATCAACGTTTGTGGGAGTTGTACAACCAAGCCAAACGTAACTTCGACAGCGATCGCTTAATGGCTAGTAAAACTATCGACCAAAAGCTGAAAACATTACAGGATATTGGTCACATTCTCCTCGACCACAACATTGAAGATAATTCAGTTCGAGCCAAAACATTTGAATCTATTGCTCCTGATGAATTAAAGGTATCACTAAAAGAAACCAAACAGCTAATTCGTCCTGAAAATGACGCTTATGTTGACTACTTTGGAAAATCTTACAATCGCGTTCGACGTTTTTCTAGTAAATTTCTGGCTACACTTAAATTTCAAGTCAGCCATTTATGAGAAAATCTCACAACCAAAGATGAAAGTATGATACTTTCTGTGATGGTACTCTAAATCGAGGACGTAACTACAGTAGTGCAGTATATAGCCTGAAAGTCAGCCTAATCCCGATACTCATTCAAGCACAACCAAATGTCGCAACTGTGTAGAATCAGACACACAAAGCACGCAAGCTAGAATTTTCGCTCTTTGAGTATCTTTGGAGTACCACTTGAAAACCAAGCTAATTTCAAGGTGTGAGGTGGTTTATGCAAGTAGTTTACACTCATTGTGCCGGACTTGATGTACATAAAAAAACAGTAACGGCTTGTGTAATCATCCCCAAGGAAAAAGGAGGATGGAAGAGAGAAACTCGTACATTTTCTACCCATACCAATAGTTTGTTAAATCTGCTCGATTGGTTGCTGAGTTTCGGTTGTACTCATGTAGCCATGGAAAGTACAGGAGAATATTGGCGACCAGTATTCAATATCTTAGAAACATCTGTTGCCACAGATGTGATGGGGGTGTCTGGACGTGCCATGCTTAAAGCAATAATTGCAGGGGAGCAAAATCCAGAACAGATAGCACAATTAGCTCGGGGTCAATTGCGCTCAAAGCAAGAGCAATTAATCCAAGCTTTGATTGGTCGAGTTCAACCTCATCATCGCTTTATTCTGGCTCAATTAATTGCTCAGGTTGAAAGCCTTGACGAGGTAATTCAACAATTCGATGCCCAAATTGAGGAATACATCCGCCCTTTTGAACAAGCTGTTGAACTGCTCGACACCATACCTGGTGTTGCCCGTAAAGCTGCAGAGGTGATTGTTGGGGAAATTGGTACTGATATGAGTCGGTTTAAAACTGCTGCTCATTTGGCTGCTTGGGCAGGATTAGCTCCTGGCAATTGTGAAAGTGCTGGTAAGAGGTTATCGAATGTTAGCCGTAAAGGTAATCGTAGTTTAAAAACTATCCTTGTACAAGCTGCCTGGGCTGCCTCTAGAACCAAAACCTACTTGGCTGCCCAATTTCGCCGTTTGTCTGCCCGACGAGGAGCTAAAAGGGCAGCAGTTGCCGTAGCCCATTCGATTCTAGTTATTGCGTACCATCTGATTCTACGTAATACTCCTTACTCTGAACTTGGCGCTGATTACTTTGAGCGCCATGAAAAACCACAGGTTAAGAAGAAACGTTTGATTAAACAGTTAGAAAAGCTAGGTTATCAAGTTAATCTAACTGAGATTGCCATGGCATCCTAATTAACCTCAACTACCCCTGATGTTAATTACTTGCTGTACAGCGAATTTTTCCAACCACAGCAAAACATTTATGCTGCCCACCTACGCTAAAACTCTATTTTCAAGCTAGAGGTAATGATTCAGGATTACTAACAGCACTAGATTTAGTTCATGAAATTCACCTGGGACGAAGACGAAAATTACCTGATGATGCTCCAACAGAGTTCATCCCAGAGCCTTGGCAGCCTTATGTTCAGGAGGGTCAAAAGATTGACCGACGCTACTACGAACTAGCAGCTTTGTGGTTATTGCGACAGAAACTACGCTCAGGAGATATTTATCTCGCTCAGAGTCGTCGTTTTAGCGAACTAGAAACCTATTTTATTCCCCCAAAGCAGTGGTCATTATGTCGGGATGAGGTAGTGAATTTAACGGGAACACCTATTGATGCCAAGCTTCGTCTGACCGAAAGAGAAAGTGAACTGATTGTTTTGATGGGGCAAGTGGAAGAATTGCTGAATCAACCAGATAGTGACTTAAAAGAAGAACGAGGTTCGTTAGTTCTCAGCCCATTTAAGGCAGATGAAAAAACTTTAGAGTTAAAGCGTTTAGCTGAAGATATTACCGCTCGCTTGCCCAGAATTGAGATTACTGACCTTTTAGTAGAGGTGGATAGCTGGACGGATTTTAGCAATGTATTTGAACATCTCAATCTATCTCAAGCTCATGACCATGATTCATTACTCAGTCTCTACAGTTGTTTATTGGCACAAGCAAGTAATTTAGATTTTCAACAGATGGCTACTTCTACAGGGTTATTGTACAGACGTTTGTGTTGGTTCAATAATTGGTATATCAGAGATGAGACTTTGCGCGCGGCTAACAATGCATTAATTGATTATCACTATGACCTGCCTTTAAGTCATTTATGGGGAGGTGGGATGTTGTCTTCCTCTGATGGTCAAAGATTCCCCGCTAAAGGTTCTTTGCGTCAAGCTCGTTGCTTACCCCGTTATTTTGGTTATGGAAAAGGGGTGACTTTTTATAGTTGGACCAGCGACCAGTTTTCTCAGTATGGCAGTAAGCCAATTCCCGCTACGGTTAGAGATGCCACCTATGTTCTGGATGAGATTCTCAACAACGAAACCGAACTATCAATTTTAGAACACACGACCGATACCGCAGGATATACAGAGGTAATTTTTGCTCTGTTCGATCTGTTAGGAATGCGTTTTTCTCCTCGTATTCGAGATTTGGCTGACCAAAAACTGTATCGAACCAGTAACATTAACCTCGATTTCTATCCCCTACTCAAAGAGCATATTCAGGGAATTATTAATCAGAAGCTAATTTTTGATGATTGGGACGAGATGCTGCGCTTAGTTGGTTCTCTAAAAATGGGCTGGGTTACAGCCTCATTAATCATCCAAAAACTGCAAGCTTTTCCCCGAAAACATCCTTTAATGCGCGTTCTTCAAGAGTATGGCAGGCTTATAAAAACTATTCATATTCTTCGTTGGTATGCCGATGAAGCTAATCGACGCAGACTTAAGCGACAACTGAATAAAGGCGAAGCTTTGCACAGTCTTCGTTCTCATCTTTTTTATGCCAATCAAGGAGAAATCAAAACTCAACAAGATGACCAGTTACTCAATCAGGTAGGATGTCTGAATTTAGTTACCAATGCCATTATTGTCTGGAACACAGTTTATATCGATAAAGTTGTCCAGCAACTTCGACTTGAAGGTTATCCTGTCGATAATGAGGATTTAAAATCTATTTGGCCAACCCGCCACGCACATATCAATGTTTACGGACAGTATCATTTTGATAAAAAACGATTGAGGAAAAAACACCCCTTGAGAGACTTACGAAATCCGAATTCCTGACCTTACCGACCAAAATTTCTCCGTTGCTATACAAAGGCGTATTCGATGCTCCGAATCAGCCCAAGTTTCTACCGTTGATTCAGGATATTGACGTTTAATTTCTGCGGCGGTCTGCGCCAGTTTTTTTTCCAGTGTTGCTGAAGAGAGGGTCGCTTTCAACATGGGCAGGTCTTGGTCTTCGACGGACGTATTCTAGTCCTCTCAAATAATCCCATCCTCTTTGGGGTGCGATCTCGCTCCCAGCGAGGCACTGCGGGATCGCCAACCCTAATAAGTCACTCATCCAAGCTGCTACTTTCGTTCCCGTCCATAATCCCCCATCGGTTGGTGGTGCTTGAAGAGCTTGCCAGAGCAAAGCTTGTTGCTGCTCGTCTAATAATGGCTTAGCACCCTTATTGTCCTTTCTTTTATCGCCTAAACTTTCTACTCCCAGACGATTGTAACTCCACACTAATTCGTAAATCCAGCTACGGCTGTAGCCAGTTATCTCTGCTACTTGTTCTGTGGGCTTTCCCTCTGCTAACAACCAAATAATTTGGTAATGACTTCGCTCTCGTGGTTAGTCATGAATTACGATATCGTTGTTTGAGTTCCTCTGTACTCAAATGAGGTTCTATTTTAATTCGTTTAGGCATAAACCGAATTTGGCTACTTTCTCTTCTCAATTATATTATGGGTAATCAAACGGATTTGATATTAGATATTTTTCCTAACCGTTATTTATTGCTTGGGTTTCATCGGCTAATTGCTTTGATGAATCAATTTTATCCCTACTTTCTAAGTGGATAAATTGCATTTTTACTACTTTTATTTTCGGAGAGTGACAGAAGAAGGATAATACAGGCTTAAAACCAGTATTGAGAAAGGATTTTTTCTACTCAACAGAAGGGAGCTGGTTAAATCAAGTTGTTACAAGATTTGCTCCCCCTCAACCATAGATGGCAACATCATTACAGTTTAGAATTTCCCTGATTATCTCAAAAGCCTACTTGAAGTGAAGGAGGTGCATTGTGCCTACACCGTGGGAATGCTAAGGGGACGTTTCTTGCCGTTGGATTTTGGGATATATACATATAAAGTAGTGAAGTGATGAAATGACGAAAGGACAATCAATTACCTTACTATCTCACTACCAGGGATATGTCTTGCGCTTCATAAAAAATCCGCCTGTAGGACCATCTGCTGGTAAGGTTGCTAGCCAGACAGGTGTGTCAGCCCCTTCTTCTGGGGTCAAATCTGCCTCAGCAGAGCCTAAGTCAGTTTGTACCCAGCCAGGGGTCGCTGCATTGACTTTAATAGACGTTTCCATAAGCTCTTTGGCAAACTGAACCGTTAAGGCGTTTAGAGCCGTTTTTGAAGCCTGATATGCCATACCCAGAAAACCATAATAGGGGGAGTTAGAATCGAGGGTATCGGTTAACGAACCTAGATGACTCGATATATTAACAATTCGACCTGCATCACTTTGTCTCATCAAAGGCAATACCGCTTTGATAATTGCAAACGCACCGAAGAAATTAGGCTCAAAAGTTTGCCGTAATATATCTATATCTAGCTCGCTAGGTTTAGTACCCCAATCCAATAAAACTCCAGCATTATTAACCAAAATATCCAACCGCCCAAATTTCTCTTGTAAGAATACTGGTAATGTTTCAATGTCATCCGAATTCGTAACATCTAACTTGACCAGATAAACATTTAAGCCTTCTGTGCGTAGTCGGTTAACTGCTGTGTTACCTTTTTCCTCGCTGCGAGTTCCCATTACAACCGGAATGCCTTGCTTAGCTAACTGACGGCTGATTTCAAATCCTAGTCCTTTGTTTGCCCCTGTCACAAGAGCTACTCGAGAGGTCGAATATGCATTCATCTGACTTATCTCCTATCATTTATTGATGACAATAACTTCAGTTTATTACCTCATTGTTGCTTTCTGATAATAATTACCTTTTTCCTTCCATCTTCTAAACTTTCTAGATTAGCTGGGTCTCGATGAACACACGCCTTAGCTACTCTTCTTTGGGAACATCCTAGAAATTCTGCTATTTCTTGGTAAGTTTTTCCATCATTAGACCTCCTGCAAAAATATCAATTAATTGACAAATTATTTTTCAAAGAAAGCTCATAGTTATAAAGACCAGCAATCAAATTAAATCTCAGACTAAATCTTCGTCTTCTCTTGCGATATCGGCTTGATAAAATTCTGAAGATTTTTAAACTGCGATGAATGTGTTCGACAATAAGTAGCTAGGCAGAATTAAATATAAAACGTTCCAAGTGATAATTACTTTGTTGACTTCGTTGGTTCATTCCTTGAATAATTGTCATGGCTAGCTCGTATTCATTATCAAAGATGCGCCCAGCAAT
>JADEWQ010000108.1 GCA_015207585.1 Pleurocapsales cyanobacterium LEGE 06147
GGACGTACGCCACATAAGCGTTTAAAGTCTTCTGGCTTCAGACTTTTTACCTGTTCGTAGGTCATAGATGCTACTCAACTCTAACTTACTTGTCCCACACATCTAGAACTTTTGCCAGAGGTCTATTATTTTTAACCCGCCTACCATAAAGTTTACTTAAGGGCGCTGCACTAATACCGTGGATGAGGATGGAGCCAACAACGATCGAGCTGCTGATTACCCACACCTCCTGATTGCCAGTACGGCTCAAAGCGAGATGGGAGTAGTAGAGGGCAGCAATGCCAATCGGACCAAACCAGCCCACAAACAGAGAATCCCGGAAGCCGTGCAAGGGTTTAATTAGAGAACTCAAAGCCAGGATTGCTGGGAGTCGGCGAAGCAAAAGGATGGCTACCACCAGCAGCAATCCTTTCCATCCCAGTTGCAGCCATTCTTGCCACGGTAGCACCAAACCGAGCAACAGGAAAATCGGTAGGGTAAAGAAGCGGTCAATGGCTTCCTGTATATTTTCTGACTCCTCTCTTTGATTAGTACTCACGATGCCATCAAAGGTGAGTCCCGCCACAAAAACTGCCAGGATACCATCGCTGCCCATCAGATGGACAGACCCCAATGCCAGCAGTGAAAGGGCAATGGTATAAGCAAGAATCGACTTTCTCTCAATAATGTCCTTTTCTTCTGCCCAGTCCAGGACTCGACCCGCCCCGTAGCCTAAAAGTGCGCCCACTACAACAGCAGCACCGATCCCCCAAAGTATAGTGTGGAGCAACCAATGGGATAGAGCTTCTCCTGATGGTCGCGTCAGCAGCAGGATCGGGAGTAGGACAAAAGGATACGCCAAGCCATCATTTAGCCCTGATTCCGTGGAGATGAGATGGCGCAGGCGTTTGGGGATGTTCTCTTCGGCAACTACACCCGTGACAATACTGGTAGAGACAATCGGGTCAGTCGGTGTCACTACTGCTCCAATCAGCATCGCGACCCAAAAGGGGAGACCCAAAATCCACCACACCAACAAGCCGCCGAACGCCCACATCAGGGGCATCACCAACCCCAGTACCACCGCCAAAGACTTCCAGTGTCGGGGAACATATCCCTTTGGTAAGCGCAGGGCAACCCCCATGAGACCAATGGCAAGAGTCAGGCGAGCCGCTTCCTCGATAAAAGTTTCCTTGTTGCCCCACCAGCTAGTAACATCGAGCCATCCCAGCGCATTTGGACTCATCAGAATACCCACCACCAGAGCGATGATTCCGTCTGTGACATACGATCGCCGCACTGGTTTTGAGACTATCCCCACAACCAAAATCAGCAAGCTGACGGCGGTTAAAGCAATGTCTAGCTGATTCATAATTATTACGATTCCAGTAAGCGATCTATACTACTTTCTAAGTTAAAATTATTATTTTTTGGCTTAGAGTTTTTGAGAATTCGCCAGCTTTTCTATAGAGTTAGCCAATTGTTTTGTTTCATTGGGCAAAAAATATTTCGGTAGACTCATGTGTTGAATCGCAAGGACTGCCAAAATTTTCTTGAAGAAAGATCGGGAGATGACCTCATGAGTCAGGGAGTGGTAATTTCTCTCGGCAGTATCAATGCTGACTTTCAGGTGCGGGTAGATCGCCAACCAGACCTAAGTAAGGGGGTACTACTGGCACGCGATTTTGTCCGGCTTGGAGGTGGGAAAGCAGCAAATGTTGCCTATCTGGCGCGTCGGCTGGGGATTTCCACGCAGTTAATCGGTCATGTTGGGGAAGATGACCTGAAAGAACAGGCATTGCGATCGCTGCGGGAAATAGACATCGATCTGCAATATGTGCGGGCTGTTGCCGGACAAAGCACGGGTGTTTCCATGATTGCAGTACCGCCGGATGGCAAGAAGGGCATTCTGCTGGCTAGCAATGCCAATTCTCAATGGTCGGAGGAGGACGCTGCAATGGTGAGTGCAGTAATTGAAAGTGCACCATCTGGGTCAGTTTTAGTTGCCGATTATGAAATTGCTCCTTTCATTGTCAATCGCGGCATTGTGGCTGCCTACGAACGCGGCATTCCTATTATCCTCGATCCTTCTCCGGTAAAGCATGTAGATCGGTCATTGTTTTCTCAAATAACCTATATTGTCCCCGATGCCCAGGAAGCACAGCAGTTAACTGGCATTGCGATCGATTCTGTCGAGCAGGCGGTTGAGTCCGGTCGCTATCTGGTAGAACAGGGAGTTGAAAATGCCGTTGTTAAGCTAAAGGATGGAGGTTGCGTTCTAGTCAACTCCGAACAGGTGATGCATGTTCCGCCGATTCCCGTGGATATGGTTGATGCAACCGGGGCAGGTGATGCTTTTGCGGGTGGACTGGCAGTTGCCGTTGTCGAAGGAAGATTGCTTTTAGATGCTGTCTGTTTGGCGACGGCGGCTTCTCACGCAGCTGTTACGCAGTATGGCTCTCAACCTGCTTATCCAACGCGATCGCAAATTAATGCACTATTTGAGCAACTTGTCAATCATGCCCATATTCTCTAATTACGATAGTCCCGATCCAGAAAATACCTGGATCATTGCTTTTGATGGCTACGACCCGCAGGATGAAGGACACCGGGAAGCATTGTTAGCCCTTGGGAATGGCTATTTTGTGACCCGCGCAGCAGCAACTGAAGCAATGGCGGATGATATTCACTATCCCGGTACTTATCGAGCAGGTCTGTACAATCGTTTGGTCAGCCAGATTAATGATGAGACTGTAGACGATGAATCCCTCGTCAATTTACCCAATTGGTTACCGTTAACGTTTTGCATTGATGAGGGAGACTGGTTTTCTATCGATCGAGTGGAAATCCTGGCTTACCGACAAATTTTGCATCTGCGCTACGGGGTGTTGCGGCGGGAAATCCAGTTTCGCGATCGCGACGGACGGCAAACAAGGCTGCACGAACATCGATTGGTTAGTATGGCTCAACCGCACCTCGCCGGATTGCATCTAGAATTAATTGCCGAAAACTGGTTGGGAGCTCTGGAAATTCGTTCGGCGATCGATGGGCGGGTTGTGAATAATAATGTCAGACGCTACGAACCTTATAACAAGCAGCACCTCGAGCCAATAGAGACAGGAACCCTGGAACCAGCAGGGATGTGGTTGATTGCGCGCACTCGTCAGTCTGGTGTTGAAGTGGCATTAGCGGCACGAACCCAGGTGTTGGTAGATGGTACTATGGTAAACTCAACGGGAACAATCGAGCGGGAAATAGACCAAATTGGTGAGTATATTCGAGTTCGGGTCAATCGTGGTGCGGCGATCGCGATCGAGAAAATTGCCGCTTTATATACTTCCCGCGACCCAGCGATCGCTTGTTGTATTGAAGCGTCCCAGCAAGATATTATAGCTGCTCCTCGCTTTACAGATTTATTGGCTGCTCAGGAACGTGCTTGGGAAAGACTTTGGATGCGCTGCGATCTTGAATTTAAGCCAGTAGAACACCTGCGAATTGCACGACTGCACATCTTTCACATTCTCCAGACTATTTCACCCCATACAGCAGATCTAGACGTAGGTTTACCGGCTCGTGGCTGGCATGGTGAAGGCTATCGCGGACATATCTTTTGGGATGAGGTCTTTGTACTGCCGTTTCTCATCTATCGCTTTCCTGCGATCGCCAGAGAAATATTATTGTATCGCTATCGTCGGCTCAATGCCGCTCGCGCTCTGGCTCAGAACCATGGCTATCGGGGTGCAATGTTCCCCTGGCGCAGTGCCAGTACTGGACGGGAAGAAACCCCCCGTTTTCAGTTCAATTTTCTTTCCGGTCACTGGATACGCGATCGCACCGAGTTGCAGCGCCATATCGGCGCGATCGTCGCCCATACAGTCTGGGCATACTACCTGATCGCCGACGATCTGACGTTCCTTTGTGACTGCGGAGCTGAATTATTGATTGAAATTGCTCGCTTTTGGGCAAGTATCGCCACCTACAATCCTGAATGCGATCGCTACGAAATTCTGGGGGTTATGGGTCCAGATGAGTACCACACTGCCTACCCCAACGCTAAGACACCAGGCATCGACAACAACACCTACACTAACTTGATGGCTGTCTGGACACTATGCCGCGCACGGGAAGTCCTGGATTTGCTACCATCCTCCCGCTATCGAGAGCTTTGGCATTGGTTAAAGCTGAGTCAAGACGAAATCGACCACTGGGATAGAGTGAGTCGGAAAATGCGCGTGGTCTTTTATGAAAATGGTAGCCTGAGCCAGTTTGAGGGGTTCGATCGCCTGAAAGAGTTGGATTGGCAACAGTTTGAGCATCAGCGAATCAATTGGGTGTTGGAGGCGAAGGGCGATGATGTCAATTGCTATCAAGTTGCTAAGCAGGCAGATGTGGCAATGCTATTCTTTTTGTTCTCAGAGACGGAAATAGAAGCCCTCTTGCAAAGACTGGGGTATACCTTCGATCGAAACCAGATGGAGAACACGATCGCCTATCACTTTCAGCGCACGTCCCATGAATCCAGCTTGTCCCGTTTTGTCTATGCCGGGGCTTTGTTCCAACTCGATCGCGAGAAATCCTGGCAGCTATTTACCCAGTCACTCGCTACCGATCTATCCGGCGCAAGCAGTGATGAAGCAAAAAGAGGTATTCATCTGGGAGCAATGGCAGGGACGCTATATATTCTCCAGCACCACTACCTCGGTTTGCAAGTCGATAGAGGTAAAATTTACCTCAATCCGTCTTTCCCCACCCAAATCGAGCATCTGCGCGTAAGCTTTCAACTTAAGTCCAACGATTTCCAAATTGAGAAGATAGGCGATCGCTTGAACGTTACTACCGCAAGTACTAATCAATCATCTGCTTCGATTGTCTATCAGGGAGAAGCAGTGGACTTACAGCCAGGAACCTCTCTATCCTTTGCTTTAAGATAATCCTTACTCTTTGTTAAGTTTAATAGAAGATACGTGCATTTTTATTCTAAAGGCTGAAACAAGAAATATTTAAATTTAAACGAAAAATGAAAGCATTAAATTTGGCTACTACTGGAATTTTTACAGCGATCGCATTCTCGATCGCTGTTATCGCAATTTCTCAAGAGAAATCACAACTTCAATAATGGTTGAAACCTTACAATCATTACCTCTAGTGGTTTTACTGGTAGGTACGTTACTTACTCTTGCCATTCTCTCTAAATCTGGTATGGCTCGCATTGGCTTACCCGCCTTAGTTGGATATCTAGTGCTGGGATTTTTAATGCGTTTGGCAGATTCTCAATGGCAGATTCTTTCCACTCAAGGACAAGAGATTTTTGAGTTTTTAGCAGAAATTGGTATTATTTCGTTGCTATTTCGAGTAGGCTTGGAAAGTGATTTAGAAGGATTGTTAAGCCAATTATCAAGAGCCAGTTTGATTTGGATAGGAAATGTTTTATTAAGTGGTGGGTTAGGATTTGTTACTGCCTATTTCTGGTTGCAATTGGGATTAGTGACTAGTTTGTTTATTGCGATCGCCATGACAGCAACAAGTGTAGGTGTCTCTATTGGAGTTTGGCAAGAAGAAGAGGCAACCGATTCAGAAAATGGCGAACTTTTACTAGATGTAGCGGAAATGGACGATATTTCTGGCGTTATCCTGATGGCACTGTTATTTGCTGTCGCGCCTGTCTTGCAAGAAACAGGAATATCATCAATACTGTCAGTGTTAGCAAAAACAACAGGAGAATTCTTTCTCAAAGCGATTGTCTTTGGTGCTTGCTGCTATTTCTTCTCTCGCTACATCGAAGAAAAATTAACAAAGTTCTTTAACCAGATTGAACAACCACCCGATCCAATGTTGGAAGTTGCTGGAATTGGCTTTATTATTGCCGCTATAGCAGGGCTATTAGGCTTTTCCGTGGCTATTGGAGCATTTTTTGCTGGACTTTTGTTCAGTCGCGATCCCGAAGCTGTTAAGCTGGATGCCTCTTTTCAATCTATATATGAATTGTTTGTACCATTTTTCTTTATTGGTATTGGCTTAAAAATAGCTCCCAATGCCTTAATTTCAGGCTTGAGAGTAGGGGCTATTTTGCTAATTGCAGCCATCGTTGGCAAATTAATCGGTGCTGCTATACCTGCCTTATTTACTGTGAATTGTCAAGGTGCTATTTTGCTTGGTGTTAGTTTGATTCCTAGGGCAGAAATAACGTTTATCGTAATGCAAAGGGGCTTATCATTGGGCGACTGGGCAGTACCATCCAATATATTTGCCGCTATGGTTGTTGTTTCTACGATAACTAGTATTGGCGCGCCAATTACACTACGTTGGCTACTTCATAAGTGGCCACAAACACGGGAAGAAGCGATCTCCAAAGGCTGAAGGTAAAGTATAGTCTTTTATTTTTCCTCATAAAGGATTTTCTAAAAACCAAAGCTGTCAAGAAGGTGCTATCGCTCTCTTCAGTCTAACCACTGACAAAAGTAAACCTGGGATAGGTGTGGCGATCGCGATCGATACCTAAACTAAAAGTAAAATTTAAGTTGGGTATCTAGTATGAAAGCTCGCTGGATTATCATAGTCATCTCGGCGGCAGTGTTTTTTGGCGGTAACTTATTTACCTCCCTGCGCGATCCTTGGTTTCAAAACTTGCAGCGTCCTGATTGGTTAACTTTCGAGTTCTTAATTCCCTTTATTTGGACTTTAATTTGGATCTGCCTTACTATTTCAGCCATTCTGGTGTGGGAAAAATCTTCAAAACCGCCTCATCCCTGGCTGTTGATGGGCATGTATGTTGCGATCGCCCTGTTGACTTCAGCTTATAGTCCCATTGTGGTAGAACTTCGCAGCCTGATAGGTGGATTAATTGTCGGCGGTTTGGCAACCATTCTCGTTTATATTTTGGCATTTTTAGTCAAGCCAATTTCCCAAACCGCTTCCTGGCTATTCCTGCCCTATGCTCTTTGGGGACCGATAGGCACTTATCTCACTTGGGTTTTGATTCAGCTCAATCCGGGGGCAGTCAGCTAGAAGACGAAGATTAACAATGGCAAAGTATAAACCTTATTTTGAACGCCGCCATCCCTGGCTAGAACGCCTCATTGCCATCCTCGCTCTACTCAATCTGGGGCTAGTATTATTTGATCTCAGCTACTTATACGGGCGTAATTTTTATCTCAGAACTTTCCCCACCCTAACTAGGGCATACGATCGAGTTAAGGGAATTCAACCTCACCCCGAAACCGAATATTATTTAGCACGAGCGGATACTTTAGAAGCTCAACTTACGGTAACTGGATTGGACTCGCCCCAAGCTGAAGAGTTACTGGCACAACTGCGCTTACTCAGTCAGAGGCTAATCGAAGAAAATCCTTTTGCTGGAGCGAACAAAGACAGTACTTTAGCCACCATTAAGCAGCAAATGCGGGCACGGACAGGGGAAACATTCGCCAGTGATGCCTTCGCTAGGTTTTGGAGTCAGGCTTATCTACAGCAGACAAACTGGCAGCAGGAATTGGAGTTTTGGAATACGGAAATTCGCCCGTTGATGCAAACCAATTATTACCGGGGTGTGGGCAGATTGGGCAAGCCAATCGACTATTTCTGGCTGCTCGATCTGCCGTTCGTGTTGATTTTTGCTCTAGATTTACTAGCCCGCATTCGTACTATCCATCGCCGTTATCGGGAGTTGAGTTGGTTTGATGCCTTCCTGCAACGGTGGTACGACCTTTTCTTACTGTTACCATTCTGGCGATGGTTGCGGATTATACCGGTCTCCATTCGCCTTTACCATAGTGATTTCTTAAATCTCGAACCCGTACGGGCAGAAGCTCAACGAGATTTGGTCATTAGCTTTGCTGTGGAACTGACAGAGATGGTAGGTATTCAAATCATCAACCAGATGCAAGCCTCGATTCGAAGGGGAGATTTGATTCACTGGTTGTTCGATCCCGAGCCTCCTTACGTGCAGGTTGGCGGTAGAAAAAAACTGCAGGCAGTCACCACTCGTCTATTAGATATCAGTGTTCGTAATGTCTTTCCCAAAGTTCGACCCGATATCGAAGAATTAGTTTATCACAGTATTATCAGTACTCTCCATCAATTGCCAGGCTATCGAAAATTGCAGCATCTTCCTGGCTTGAGACGCTTATCGAGCCAACTGACGAAAAAACTGGCTAACGAATCTCTCTCAAGATTCGCACCCTCTCACCGATTCTCCATAGAACTCTACTTATATTTCAGGATTTAGTCACTTTTTAGTCACATTTATTATGAACTACAAGCTAGCCGACTGCGTCTGAGCTAGCTGTTTCTGACGCTTCAACGCCCCTAGTTGTCTCATACTTCCGCACGAGATAGAGCTAGGCGACTCTGCACGGGGCTTACAAGCTGCGCCCTCAGGTGGCGCAGACAGCCCCTTGTCTAAAGAGGACAATTCCTGCCCCCTTGCATAATTGAGCATGACCATAGCTGCTGCTACATCTCTATCACAGGTGTAAAGACATTTTTCGCAACTATGCGTTCTCTCAGATAATGTTTTTTTCTTGGGTCTTTTTGGTATTACGTCAACAGTAATTGAAGCAAACCATTTCCCTTGTTTGTACATAATCGTACAGGTTTTTGGTGTTCCCCAGTCACGAGCTTGCCCTCGCATCTTTAAGTTGCCGAGATTAGACAGCTTAAGATAACCGTTCTTTCCTTCTGTACAAGCTTTCCAACCAGAACCACAAGGATAAGTCCATCCTTTGTATTTACGGAATGACTTGAATTTTGGGCAGCCGCTCTTTAACTTAAAAAACCTAGAGAAAGCGAAATCTACCCTTTTAACCGTAGCCTGTAGTGCATGACTACCAAGTTCTTGGTACTCTACCCAACATTTCTTAAACTCAGGTAAACAATTTTACTGGTCTCTATAGCCAACTGAAACTCCTAATTGCTTATAGCTAGTCTTTCTGTGTTCCACGCAAGCGTTATAGAGTAAAGCGTGTAGTTTTCGCCAGTAATGCAATTTCTTTTCCTGAGCCTTTGAAGGATAGAACCTAAAAGTAACTCTTCTAGTAGTCATAACACCTCGACCTAGCTGTTATAAAATAATCTTATCAGAAGATGGTAGGCTGTCAAGATGAAGATAAGAAAAGGCTCGCATAGTGTTTTTAGTGTGCGGCTGCACTTTGCCTTTGTTACTCATTACAGGAGAAAAGTACTAACCGAAAGTATGTTAATCCGGCTACGAGAAATGATTAATCAAGTAGCAACAAAAATGGACTGCGTATTAATCGAGTTTAACGGGGAAGCTGACCATGTCCATATTTTGCTAGACTTCCATCCAAAGAACTCTATTTCTGCTGTCGTAGGCTCATTAAAAAGTTCTACTGCAAGAATGCTTAAAAAAGAATTTCCTACCCAGACAAATAAATACTACAGAGGAAAAACCTCTTTCTGGTCGAATTCGTATTATGTGGCTAGCTGTGGAGGGGCACCAATAGAAATCTTGAAAGAGTATATCCAGAATCAACAAAAATCCTGATGCGCTATCCTGAGGGGCTGTGTGCGGAAGCGAGTTCCGCACTTTATAAGCCCCGTTCCCCACGCCGTTACCACTGAGCGTGGGGACTGCCGCGCTTAACGTTCAATCATAGAAATAGAAGACAGTTTTGCTGAGGTGAATTGGAAATTTATAGTGGTAGTCAAAAAGATTAGGACACATTTAATAGCCCAAACCATTGCAGTTTAAGAATAATATTTCTGATTCCTGTACGGGCGCTGCTGCTTGCCTCCTTCAGAGGAACTGCGCTAGCGCAGTGCAAAGAGGGCGCGAAGCAGAGGAGCTATCATTTGAGAAGGGGTCGTCTCCGGAGATGAACTCCGCAGCTTGTGTTACTCCTGTTATATATGTTGCTCTACATTAGCTCCCAGTTGGAGCGGTAAAGAGTAACCCAATTTGACTTTCCCAATCATTATTAGTTGATTAGTTTGATTAGTTGTTTTTATTAACCGAGCTAACTGTTTAAAAAATTGCTTTATTAAATAAAAAAGTGATGAATATTACATCAAGAATAAACAATTTATTTCTCCTTGTAGAGGAAATTCATGAAAACATTAGCTAAAAATTAAAAGAACTTTTTGCCGACATCCAATTACCGTAGGAATCAATTGAAAGATAGAAAAATTTCTCTTAAAAAAAGTGAAGATTGGCTAGAAGATTGTGCGTAAAGGAGGAAACAACATGCCACGAGCAATAAAAGATTCAGTTATCGTTATCACTGGCGCGTCGAGCGGAATCGGTCGCGCCACTGCGCTTACATTAGCCCAACAGGGTGCAACCTTATTGCTGGCAGCTCGACGTGAGGCTGCTTTACAAGAAGTTGCCGCAGAGTGCAATCGTCTCGGCGGACAAGCCCTAGCGGTGTCGACTAACATGACAGACGAAGAAGCCGTCAAAGCCTTGGCACGTCGCGCTGTTGACACATTTGGTCGGCTGGATGTGTGGGTAAACAACGCCGCCGTCACTCTCTTTGCCCGCTTTGAGGAAGCCCCTTCTGAAGTCTTCCGCCAAGTCATCGAGACGAATGTGTTTGGTTATGTTCATGGTGCTCGCGCGGCTTTACCCTATTTCCGCGAACAGGGAAGCGGAATTCTCATCAACGTTGACTCGGTTGTCGGAATGGCAACCCAGCCATACACTAGTGCCTATGTAATGAGCAAGTTTGCTATCCGTGGCATGGTAGGTTCTCTCCGCATGGAGTTGCATCTGGATAAAGCGTCTGATATCCACGTCTGTATGGTGATGCCAGCCACTATCGACACGCCCTTATTCAATCAAGCCGCCAATTATACTGGTCGCGCAGTCAAGGCAATGAATCCCGTATACCCCGCCCAACAGGTAGCTGATGCGATCGCGGGGCTGGTGGAAAATCCCCAACGAGAAGTCATCGTCGGTCAGGCGGGTTATTTGATGGTCGGGCAGAGTATGTTCGCGCCCGAACTCTACGAACGAATGATGGCACAACAGGTTGATAACGACCATCTCCAGGATAAACCCGCTGCTGAAACAAACGGCAACTTGTTTGAACCGATGCCCGAATACACCGATATTAGTGGCGGTTGGGAACATACGGGTGAAATGCCCCAGGGAATTTTAAATATGGCAAAGGAGGCGGTCCACAAACTTGGTTTACCAACTCCTTAACTTCCAGAAGAAGTAAAGGATGCCGCAGGCAAGACGAACCAAATTTCGTTGAAAAATAACCATGAGCCTACGCAAGGGAAAATTGCAAAGCCAGTACACTATCGTCGATCATCTGTTGATGCACGCACGCGTGTCGGCAGAGCCACTACCGCAGGATGCTCCGGTGGTGATTTTGGTACATGGAGTAGTGATTTCCAGCCGATACATGATTCCGACGGCTGAATTGCTAGCACCGGACTATCGAGTTTACGCACCCGACTTCCCGGGATACGGTGAAAGTGACAAGCCAGACTATATGCTCAATCTAGTCGAACTAGCTGAAGCTTTGCGTAAATGGATGGATGCGATCGGTATCGAGGAAGCGACGATGCTGGGCAATTCCTTCGGCTGTCAAATAATAGTAGAATTTGCCCTGCGCTACCCAGAACGCATCCAAAGAGCAGTATTGCAGGGTCCGACGATCGATCGCCATGCTCGCAACTTCCCAGCACAATTGTTGCGTTTTCTTATAAACGCTCCTCGGGAAGACTCCTCCCAGACTCCCATTCAAATCTACGATTACTGGCTGGCTGGCTTACCGCGTATCGTCCATACGATTCAGATGGCTCTTTCTGACCCCATTGAAGAAAAGCTTACCTATCTAAACGTACCCACTCTCGTCGTGCGAGGTACCAAAGATCCTGTGGTGCCGCAGAAATGGGCAGAAGAAGTCGTCAATTTGTTACCAAAAGGTCAATTAGCCGTTATTCCAGGTGCAGCACACACCATCAATTACAGTGCGCCTCTGGAACTGGTTCGCGTTACGCGAGCATTCCTTGAGGCTACAGAACCGCATCTTAAACACAAGGAGAAAATGAATGAAAGCACCCTCGACTAATCCATTTGTGGCTTCTGCGTTCGCCAAGATACGCGTCGCTCCGCCCTATATTGCGAACTTCGACTCTGCCTCAGCCATGCTGCGGGCTACTGCCGCCTACCTGCGCGGAGAAGATTTTCCAGGGATGGGCACTGCGCCACCTGCAATAGAACCGATCGCAGATTTAATTAACAAGCTGCCAAAGCCTATCCAGGAAGCTATCTATGCTCTTGGCAGTGCGGGTGAGGCAATTCCCCCCAATTCATTGGGGGATGTAAAAGCGGAAGCTGTTGCCCAGTGGATGGTGAATGAGTATCCTCAACGAGAGTATCCAGCCGTTGCCATTGGTTCTTCCAGTGGTGCGCTGGTTAACTTGTGTGCCGCACTGGGAATTCCCTGGCTACCGCAGACTTGGCTAATTCCCGTACAAAAGCTGTTTGTTCATCCAGATGACATAACGGAGGGGATGGAGTGGGGGAAGAAATATGCTAAGGCGCTGCTTGATGCCAACCCCGAACTCCAGCTGCACCACATGTATGACCCTAATCAAGACCGCCTGACGATCGCGGGCATGAGCTATTTTCGCGTGAAGCGTCTGTGCCTTGGTGCAACCTATGAGCATTTCTTAGAAAAGTCTCTCCCCCCAGGCGGTACGATTTTTCTCGTGGAGTGTCAGCGTACATGGTCCACAACCCGAGTTAGCGATCGCCATATTTTCCAGGCTGGGGCACTAGGAGGCGCGACACCCGATGAGTTTATTCACGGCAGCGAACGGGTAGAAGAATACCTGGAGCGTTATAACTCCCATCGTCGGTGTTGGAATCCGCCAACACCGGATGGTGAACGTCCGGAGGCAGAGTGGGGATTTGAGCCAGCGTTGCGAGATGATATCGAGCGATTTGCCCGCGAACGAGGTTATAAAATTCGGCGCATTGTCTTTGAAGAACCAGAACATCTCAGTCCCTTCGTCGCCGAACTTTACCGCTGGTGGTACAAGCAGCGTAATATTCTTGCCAACCGCCTGGTCGTCGAATCATTTCTGCTAACGGAACCAATGTGGATGCTGCGGACGGGTTCGGTACCATTTTGGATGAAGTTTAATATGGAACCTTCTCTGGAGTATCTCGAACAATACCTCGACAGTACTGACCCCTACGATGAAATTTATCCGCTCCTCTTCTCCCACGGGGTAGATGCTGTGGGGTTACCTTCTATCGATCGCTGGCGCGAGGTGTTTAAGAAAGCCCGCAAGCACGGTCAGTTCATTGGGGTAGAAGAAGATAAATTTCCCAGAAACTTTGCCACCCTCATCCGCTACAATACCGATTTCCAAAGAATTATCCCCTCCCGTTACCCGCTTCCCGGATATCTGACCCTAGAGAAGCTAGACCAATTTATTGAAGAAGCAGGCGGTGCCGAAGGCAACCGCAAAGCGGGTCGCTTTCCGGTACGATGGATAGAACATCCCTTAAGCGGAGAGTACGAGGATGAGACAGACGCAGCATTGGATGTAACTGAAGGTTCTCCACGCAGTTGAACTCGAAGTAAGGGGATTTATGGAACGACAGGGGAGCGAAGAATACTTAAAACGCCTACTTTTAACAGTTGGAGTTGTCGGACTGTTCGCGGTCTTAATTATTTTAATTTGGGCGATCGCGGATATGTTATTGCTACTGTTTGCCGGAGTACTGCTCGGTGTAGTTTTACGCACCCTGGCAAAGCCCATAGCTCGCCGTACACCCCTCGGTGATAAGTCATCTCTCCTCATAGTAGTGCTACTTCTACTCATTATTCTTGCAATTGGAGGATGGCTATTCGTCCCCGAGATAGTAAACCAAACCGAGCAACTAGTCGATGGAGTCACTGCTGCGGTCAATCGCCTCGAGCAAATCTTCTCTCAGTATGGCTGGGGGGAAAGGTTGCTCGAAGATATATTTGGCGAAGACTTTGGACAACTTCCCATCCCCGATGACATGCTGACTGGCATTACCGGTACTTTTACGGTAACTTTTAGAAGTCTTTCACACATCCTCTTCATCGTATTCGTTGGGTTTTTTGTGGCTATAGACCCAGAACTCTACCGTAGTGGCATTGTTAGCCTCATTCCCCCCGGAGGCCGCAAGCGAGGGCGTGAGGTGATTAATAAAGTAGTCGAGGGACTTCGCGCTTGGCTTTTGGGACGAGTCATCTCAATGATCGCCGTGGGTGTGGTAGCAGGGATTGGGTTATCAATACTGGGGATACCTTTTGCTTTTCTGCTCGGGTTAATTACTGGTATTTTGGAGTTTGTTCCAATCGTCGGACCGATTCTCTCAGCAGTTTTGCCAATTCTCATTGCCTTCACTATTGGACCGATGCAGGCTGTTTACGTAGCTGTGTTTTATCTTATCTTGCAGCAGCTTGAGGGCAACATACTCACGCCGATTGTTCAGCAACAGGTTGTATCTTTACCTCCTGTCCTTACCCTCACTGCGGTGTTAGTCATGGGATTCTTATTCGGACCCATCGGCATTATCATTGCCACTCCCCTAGCCGTTGTCTTGTTTATTTTGGTTAGAATGCTCTACCTCCACGATATCTTGGGTACTAACCCCAGAAACACCAATTTAAAGAAACGGGAAAATAAGCATTAGGAAAATGCCCTATTTCAAGTGCAACCTCACTGTATATAAGTACCTAGACAGAATTAATTACACAAAAAAAGTTCAAAATTCAAAGTTTAAAGTTATTTATTACCTATTACTTACTACCTATTACCCGTTCCCTTTCTTTTATCAATAAATTTAATTTTGTCCGACTACTTAGTAGTGACTTAAGCGAAATGAGGTAAATATGCGATTACGCCCATTAATTATTCTAATTACTGTAATAGTTATCATTGGATTTTTAGGCTATCAAATTGAGTTAGCCCTTCCTACATCCCCACCGAGGCGATACAATACCTATACTCTGTCAACTCAATCTCCACCGGAAGAAATTGGCTCTTATGACGTGTTAGGACATACGGTTGATAAGCAGGAAGCCGAACAATTACTACAAACCGAAGAAGGAAGAGCGCAACTTTCGCCGGACAATGGTGCAGTAGCTGTAACGAGAGACTTAATCGAGCTAGGACGTAAGTCTTTTTATTTAGAAACCTTTGGCAATGAATATTTATTTACCGATGTAATCGGTATTCTCGATGGACCGATTAATATTGGTAAATTAACCAAGGCAGTTCTGGCTTTAGGAGGTAAGGGAACTACTAATCTTCAAATTCCCTTAGACGAAGATGTAACCATTGGCGATACTACTTTTAAAGCTGGCACCGTCCTTAATACAGGATTAGACGTACCTAAAGGTTCCTTATTTCCTTTAGGTATTCGGAACTTCCTCGACCATGGTAAAGTTCGAGTTGGCGTTACCTGCGCTCTTTGCCATGCCACTGTCGATTCAGAAACCAAACGTATTTTGGAGGGTGCGCCCAACATCGATGTGGATACGGGATTGCTGCTAGCCTTTGCCAGCAATACAGCAGCTTTGTTTCGTCAATCCAGTATTAATCCTACTGAAATACCCTCTGGCGATCTCAGCGAAGCTGAGGCACTGCGTGGTCGCACCTACATTAACAAAGATGGACGAGAAAACCGCTTACCCGATCTAAAAGCCATGGAAGATGCTGTCGATGCCGAACTGTTGGCTTGGTCTCCCGGTAACTTTACCTCCAACGGCGATCTCAATAGCAATCCCTCTCAAATTCCCTCCTCTTATACCCACGGTGCCTGGCCCTACAGTTGGAGTGGCGTTGCCTCCATTGGCTGGTTCCACGGACTGACAACTTTAAATAACGCAGTATTTGGCGTAAATGCAGACCCCTCCACCACAGCGGATTCTAGTGAAGAATTGCTAGGGATAGATAAAGAGATTTATTTGGGTACGATGCTACAAAATGCCGCTAATTCCAAATATCGTTTGCCAGAAGGAGTAAAACCATCAGAATTTTTTGACAAGATCGACCCTACCCCAGGAACTCCCGGCATCAACCAAGTCATTGAGATGCCGGAATATCCGAAAGGCTCGCTGTTTATGCAAAATGGCTTAATGGCAGCTTCGCCAGGATATAAGGTAGCCGAACAAATTAACGGAATGTCAGCTTGGCAGAATACCCTGGCACCGCCTCCCCACGAGCCTACCGGAGATGTAGAAGTACTAAAGCGCGGTGCTGCTGTATTCGATCGCGCTGGTTGTATTGAGTGTCATAGCGGGCGTTACTTTACCAATCATGATGTTATTCCTCAACAAGAAGTCGGCACTCAGCCCTCGCGGGCAAAAGCTTCAAAAGCCTTTGCCGAAAACTTCGTGCCACCGCAAACCTATCCCCCTAACGTACCAGTTCCCCTGCCACCAAATCCTCCCGTACTAGCTGTTCCAACCGATATCATGCCCCAAGAAGACATCGAGCTTTCCTACGCTCAAAATAATCCGGCTGGAGGCTTTAAAGTTCCCAACTTAATCGGACTTTATCTCACTGCCCCCTATCTGCACGATGGTGGTGTAGCAGCAGGACCAGATGCCCTTCAATTGACTGAAGAAGGTTTTGAAATTATCAATCCCGACCAACTAGGCATGGCAGGTACTCTGCTTAAGGGAATCCAACCCGATCCTAGTAACAGCTTGAGAGTTTTAGTAGACCGGGATCTGCGCCAAGAAATTATTGCCGCCAACCGAGCCGACGAAAGCTTACAGCGAGTAAATATCGAGGGCATCGGTCACAATTATTGGGTCGATCGCCAAGCTGGATTTACCACTCAAGATCAAAGCGATCTAATTCAGTTCCTGCTCTCAATTGACGACGAGCCGGAAGTTTTACCAGATGCATCTGCTAGTTAAACCATTTACTATCAATTTGGCTTGGCGATCGCCTTAAACTGATTTTTCTGTCAACCAAATTATCATTCCCTCCCCAATACTTAATGGTAAGGGCGCACAACAGTATTCAAATAAAATTGCCATAGCAAATGTATTGGAATTGAGTTTCTAAAGTTCTGGAGTAACTCTTAGAATCGGTCGATCTGGCTCATCAAGAGGAGACTTATGTTCGAAACCAAATTGAGAATTCTGTTGTTTGCGCTGTTGCCATTGACGAATTAATGCTTCTAATTCTTGTAATTGTGTTATTGCATCTATGATCCAGGCAAGATTCTTTTCCGAGTAGGGAAATTCTTTATCTTTTTGATTTTGAAGAAATTCTTGATAATTTAAATTTTGCCTATCTATAATGTTGGGAATTGTATTCAGTTGCCCTTCCAGCAATCCCATCATCAGCTTGAGACGTACCCAGCGATGATGAGGAAATTGAAATTCTTCTAATAAGACTTTACCAGCTTCTGTTCCTAAATCTTTGAGCTTGTTAATTAGCTCGGGAGGCATTTCTAAATTAAGTCCCCCTTCTTTATCTTTAAGATTAATTTCCACGATTCGCTCCCGATAGCTGGGAAGCATCGTCTGCATCGTATCGCGGTAGTTTTGGGCTGTTGCAAAAATTGCTCCCAAAAATGCCAGTAGTTTATTATCTAAGTTTTGCCACAATGGCTCAATTTCATCATCTGCTCTCGCAAGATTGACCGATCGCTTACGAGATTTAGACTGTGGTGTGAGTGGAATATAGCTATACTGTTCGAGGGATGGTGCAGCAAGTTCTGTTTCTTCACTACCTTCGTCTTTGATTATTCCTTTTTGATTATCCTTCCAGGTAGTCAGATTAATACCAAATGTAGGTCGACTGGGAAGCCAAGCATCAAAAAAATGAATCGGGAAGTTACTGGAAATTCCTCCATCGCTAAACCAATTGCGCTGTAAGTCCTCTGCTCTAATTATTTTGGCAGCACTTTGAGAAGCTTTTATAGTGTAAAGGGGAATTGCGCTAAACAGAATAGGAAAACTCAAGCTCATACGCGTTGCAACAATTACAGGCATCTCATCCCCAATTGGCAAAAAATGAAATTGATTATCCTCGAAATCAATACCAACAGAAGGAGATGTTTGAATCAGGTACTCTACAACTTCATCTGGAAATAGCTTTCTAAATTCCTGTTCCTGAAAAATAAAAATTGGCTGGTTAAACGGCAATATATAAGGTTGATTGTGACTTAAATTAGAAGTCACCATTTGGAGGGTTATACTTTTCGCTTTTAAGTCTCCGAATGTAAGAGGTTCGGTCAATGGTTTATCCGCAAGCTCGTTAAGAACATCTTCATGCAACCAATCAGTCAGTGCTTTTCCTTGAGAAGTAGATGTCGCCCCTGACATACCAGTACACAATCCAAATCCGTTTTCCCTGACAACCTCTTGCTGAAGAATATTTCCCAAACTAAATAAGGTTTTAATCCCTCCACCGATGGGTCTAGCAAGTAAACCTAAGGGCAATCCATATAACAAAAGCAAGATCGCCAAACCTAATGGATTGGGTTGGCCACCAAATAGAGAAAAGGCGACAAAGGAAATAACCAATAAGACAATTATCAAAACTAAAACAATTATTAAGCCCAGATTGGCTCCTTGCTGAAAAACTTTGCCATGATTTTCTCGCAAGACACGAGTTATCCAACCAAGCAATTTGATTTTTGTTGGTCTTGTCTGCTGAAAACTTTGCCAATCTGTAAAGAGTGATAATGCAATATCGAATACTGGTTTTGCCTTTTGAGTAGGTTGAAAGAGATTTTGTAAAAAAGTGACCTCGCACTTTCCATTAGGAGCAGAAATTAAACAACTGCCAAGCTGTTGGTCAAGCTGTTCTAACTTTTTAAATCCATCTTTGTCTCGTCCCAATTCTGCTGCCGCCGTTGCTGCCGCTGCGATCGCTCCTGCGGAAGTGCCGCCAATATTTCTAAAACGATAGGTGGAAGCTAGCTTTAAAACAACGGGCGGATAAACAATTCCACTGGTAACCCCTCCTTTCATTACCAAATCGCATTCTTTTTCCGGTTTAGAGTAGTCAATTGGGGAAGAGGGTTGAGGATTTGCTGCATGAGTCATGAGCGATCGCCCCATTCGTGCTTGGATAAAATTCATTATCCCAAAGTACCGAAGGAAGATGCGCAAATATTAAGACACTTTACCCTGTTCCCAAAGTTCGCTCATTAGATCTCTTGCATAAGTTTCCAAAATCCTGGTTGAGTGAAGGCGTGATGTCAGTCGGCAGAAGTTATTAGTTTTGATTTTAAATTTACTTTTGCAAGAAGTCTATTTTCGAAAAGTGTATAGGTTCAAGGAAAATAAAAGATACAAGTACTTTTGCCTCTTTCCCTTTTCCCTATCTTATTCCTCAAGCAGCAATACTTTGAGATTGTTGGGATTTAGAAGCTACAACTTCTTCTACTGAAGATTGAACTTCATCAGCCCAGACTTTGAATTTGACCAAATCATAGGCTCCGAACGATGTCATTAAGGCAATATCTGCTGCATCTCGACCTCTAGCCATCAATACCCGTCCGATTCTGGGAACATTGTGGCGGGCATCAAAAGTGTACCACTGTCGGTCGAGAAACACTTCAAACCAAGCATGAAAATCCATAGGAGTAAGAAGGGGTTCGACTCCAATATCTCCTAAATATCCAGCTGCATAACGGGCAGGAATATTTAAACACCGACAAAAGGTAACCGCAAGATGAGCAAAATCTCGACAGACACCAGCTTTCTCTGTATAAACATCGTAAGCTGTTTTACCTAGATGGGTATAGCCATATCCATAGCGAATATTCTCATGAATCCAATCACAAACTGCTTGAACCCTAGCCCATCCTGGCGAGATTTGTCCAAATAGTTGCCAAGCTATTTCGGAAAGTTTTTCTACTTCACAATAGCGACTGCCGAGTAAATATTGTAAAGTCTCGGAAGGTAAATCGGACACTGGACACTCAGTAGCATTCCAGTTTACTGGATCTGGCTGACCGCTATCTTCGATAAGTACGTCATTCCATAGGCGCAATTGTCCCTCTGGCGCAACAATACGACCGCATCGATTGCCAAAACTGTCAATGTATTCTTGTACGGGAATTTTTGGCTCGAACTTTATTTGTTCGGGTTTTTTTAGGCTACCTGCTCGTGAAGGATGGGTATAGAGCATGAGAAGCATTGGCACTGCCGCAGGCGAATCAATAACTATGTCGTAACCAATTCTGATGAGCATGAATTTAACCAAGCAGATAAAATTTAAAGATACTAATTACCTATATGTATATAACGATAGCAAGCTATTCCTAGTGAGTAAGTCATTCTAGGGTAAGAAACTGAGTCTACCCTTTGGGAGAAAAAAAATTTCGTTGTCTCTGGCTTAAGGTGCTATCTACAGAGCCTTTATAACTTTACTTAGGAACTACAGTCAGTAATAATTTTGTTATTTTTTAGAGAAAAATTATTTGATTAATCAACAATCAAAATAAAAAAAGAAATTAATAATTTTGTTTTTAATATAATTATACTTTATATTTATACACGAACAATAAAAGGAGATCCTTGAAAGCGCTCCACGGGAGCGAGGACACCCGTTATGGAGGGAAGAAACACTAGGGGACGAGCGAGCGCTTTGAAGCAAGAGCTTATAGAGACATGAATCGGAGACGCTCTGCTCAATTCTTGTATA
>JADEWQ010000109.1 GCA_015207585.1 Pleurocapsales cyanobacterium LEGE 06147
CGAAACCAGACAACTAAGCGTTAGAGATGGAGGAAGAGTGACAGCTTCTACTTTTGCTACTGGAGATGCAGGAAATATAAATATTAATGCCTCTGATTCAGTTCTATTAACTGGAGAAGGTAGCGGATTATTCGCTCAAGCTTCTAGAACAGCGCAAGGAAAAGGAGGCAACTTAACTGTTCAAACAGGAAGCCTGAGTCTTAGCGATCGCGCACAAATTTCTGCAGCTACCGGATTTGGAGAAGGCGGTAACATCACCTTAAAAGCCAAGGATAATTTAACCCTCCGCAACAACAGTAGCATTTCTGCTCGAGCATTTGGCGATGCTGATGGGGGCAATATTGATATCGATGCTGGATTTGTCATTGCCTTTCCCAGTCAAGCACCAAACGATGGCAATGATATTGTTGCTAGTGCAGACAGAGGAGATGGAGGAAAGATCGATATTAATACCCAACAAATCTTTGGTTTACAAGAACGAAGAGCAATTCCAGGTAACGGCACGAATGACATCGATGCCAGTTCTGAGTTTGGCTTAAGCGGTGAGGTGGTCATTACCAACCTAGTAGATGATGTTAACCAAGGAGTAGTTGAATTACCAGATAATGTTGTCGAACCAGAAGCAGTGACGGCTCAAGCTTGTCCTGCTGCGGAAAGAGTAGCTAAAGGAGAGAGTACCTTTACCATTACCGGACGGGGTGGCTTGCCTGCTTTGGCTACCGACCCCCTCACCAGCGACCAAATTCGCATAGGAGGAGATGATACAGAACAAAGTTCCAAAAAGTCTCCCAGAGGACTAGTTACCGTAACCGAGCAGCCTAACCCTCCCTCTTCTGAGGATATCGTTCCGGCAAGAGGCATGATTGTCAATGAAAAAGGCGAAATTGTTTTAACTGACTATCCTACCCCTAATAGCAGTCAACGCATACCAAACAACTCAACAAACTGTCGTAATTCCTAGAAAGACCATTAATGGTAACAGTTCGCTCCCTCATGCCAAAAAGAGTGGCGATCGCTATGTAATTAATTTTGCTTAGATACTTACTTTTCCCATAGGATAGTGAGGCGTGTTGATGACAATTTCTTTAGTGCGTGCTTTAGTGCGATCGCTAAAATTTCTTGGCTGATTAAATAATTTAAGAAAAAATATCTTCGACTTTTACAACAAGTATTAATATTAATTTTCGATGACAATATTGACGAAAAAAATATCAGTTTTCCTATTAATAAATTCTAAAATTAAACATGACGATCGAAATAGTGTAAGGAGTCTAAAATTATTATGGCGATCGCAGAAATTACCAACAAGCTGCTAGCTGCCAAAAAAGAAAAGGGATTGACTTTTGCCGATATAGAAAAGATTGTTGAACGAGATGAAATGTGGATCGCCTCAGTGATTTATCGTCAAGCTAGTGCTGATGAAGAGGAAGCCAAGAAAATTCTTACCGCTTTGGGTCTACCAGAATCGATGGCAGAATTTTTAACCGAACCTCCCCTCAAAGGTTCTCTCGACCCAGTTATTCCTACCGATCCCCTCATCTATCGTTTCTACGAAATTATGCAAGTATACGGCATGCCTCTCAAGGAAGTAATTCATGAGAAGTTCGGGGATGGAATCATGAGTGCTATTGACTTTACTATAGAAGTGGAAAAAATCGAACATCCCCAAGGCGATCGCGTACAAGTCGTTATGTGTGGAAAGTTCTTACCTTATAAAAAATGGTAAGTACTGTAATTCTTACAAAATTGAAAGCTTTTAGCCATTAATAATAATCCGTTAACAGCATCGCAGTTTAACAAGAGTTTTAATCCAAACTAGCGTATAGCCAATAGCTAATAGCTTTTTTCAAATTAAAACTTATATCTTTTGACTTTTGGCTTTTGATTTTTGACTTTACTTAACCAAAGTTTTGGAGACTCATGCAAGAGATCTACTAAACCGGATGTTGACCGTAAAAAGGTAAGACTTCCGACCATTGAGAATACTTTTGTTGTTGCCATTTTAAATAAGCAAGTTCAAGAATGTTGTCGACCGTATTAGCAAGGTTTTGGGAAGCTTCTATTAATTTATAGGGTGAATCTAGACTGGCTAAAGTTTGTTGCCAAGCTTCTGGGGTCATAGTCGTATCCGCTAGATAAGTTTGCCAACTTTCTTCGGTAGCAGAAAATTGATAGATACCTACAAATAATTGACCCCGTCTCGCTTTCATCTGAACGGCTAGAAGATCGTTGGCATTAACTTCTTTCTGGGCACAGGCAACAGCAGCTAGGGTAGAGATACCAAACAAAGGAATATCCAACTGTTGGGCTAGAGTCCGGGCAGTAACTACCCCAATTCGCGTACCTGTAAAACCTCCTGGTCCTTTAGCAACAGCAATAAATGCCAAATCTTTCCAAGTTTGGAGTTGTAGCATTTCCGTGAGATATTGATGGAGATGAGTAGATAAATCTTGCCCCAAATCCCACACTCGAGTACGACTATCACCAGCAAAATTGCTCAAAGCTATGCCTAGTTGAGGAGTCGTAGTATGAAGAGCAAGAGCATATTTTTGAGGGTTAAGAATTTGCATTAATAGTTACTCTTTACTGTGAGTTGAAAATTGTTTTTCTTTCCAAGCATCTAAAGTCATTTGATATACTTCGCGCCAAGGTAAGTTATGTTGACGTGCCAAAGTAGCGCAGTCTTCGTATTCTGGCTGTACGTTGAGCGTTTGCTTTTTTTCTCCCGTTCCCAACGTAGCAACTTTAACTCTAACTGCGCCGTAAGATGTTTCTACTGACTCGATTTTTCTATCTAAAAAACTTCTTTGTTGGGTTAAATGACGAATGCCTAAAGTAGTAGTTTCGCGAAAGATAATTTGCTCGCAAACAGAAACTTTTTCTGGCGGACAAATTGCGGTTAATAAAATCCCCGAACGAGATTTTTTCATGCCAATGGCTTGGGTAAAGACATCTACTGCACCAGCAGCTAAGAGTTGCTCTGAGGTATAGGCGATCGCTTGAGGAGAAAGGTCGTCAATTTGCGTTTCCAATACCGCGATCGTTTCTTTGGTTGGGGATAAATCCGGGGCTACTCGTTGACCGAGCCAAAGCCTGAGCAGATTGGGAATAGATAAATCTAGAGAACCAGCACCCAAACCAATCTTTTCGACAGTCATGGATGGAGGAGAGCCAAAACTGCGAGCTAAAGTAGTGGCGATCGCTGCTCCTGTTGGCGTAACTAACTCTTTTTCGATACCATTACTATAAACTGGTACTTGCCGTGACTCCCACAGTTTTAGTACGGCAGGCACTGGAACGGACAAAATACCATGAGCAGCTTTAATTGTACCACTTCCTGTGGGCAAAGCCGAACAAAATAATTCTTCAATTCCCAACCAATCTAAACCCAAACAAGTGCCGACAATGTCCACAATGGCATCGGTTGCGCCAACTTCGTGAAAGTGGACTTTTTCTGGCTCGATTCCGTGTACTGCTCCTTCGGCTACGGCTAGTTGCCGAAATACTTGTAAACTCCATTCTCTGGCTCGCGATGGTAAAGAAGCAGATTCAATTAATTGCTCTATTTCTGGTAAGTGTCTGGCAGGAGGATGATGGTGATGTTCTGGGGATGCTGTCAGTAAATCGACATGAAATTTTGTTGCTAGCTGACCTTTACGGTGAACTTTTTCAACTCTTAGTTGATACTCCTGTTCGATACCCAAACCTTTGAGGCGATCGATTAAGTATTCTAAAGGAACACCCGCATCTACTAATGCTCCCAAACACATATCGCCAGCTATACCCGTAGGACATTCAAGATAAGCACACTTTTTCATTACCCCAGCCAATAGTATTTTAGATTTTAGATTGTAATTTCTTCTCAATTATTTCAAATAATTTATTTAGGTTTGCACAGATTGTAATTTTCATCTCTTATTCTCAATTCTTCATCTCTCATTACAGGAGTTGTCTTATGGCTACCCTTTACAAACTTCATCCGGAAAATCCTCAACAACGTTCTATCGAAGCAATTGTTACTGCTTTAAAAGATGGAGCAGTTATGCTTTATCCTACAGATACCGTTTATGCTATTGGTTGCGATTTGAATGTTAAGTCGGCAGTAGAAAGGGTAAGAAAACTCAAACAGTTATCGAATGATAAACCCTTAACCTTTCTCTGTTCTTCTCTATCTAATATTGCTCAATACGCAATGGTGAGCGATCGCGCTTATCGTATCATGAAGCATTTAATTCCAGGTCCCTATACTTTTCTCTTGCCTGCGACAAAATTAGTCCCCAAGCTAGTCATGAGTCCCAAACGCAAAACTACTGGTATTCGCGTTCCCGATCATCAAGTTTGCCAAGAACTTTTAAATGCTCTGGGAAACCCAATTATTTCTACTTCTGCCCATTTATCTGATGAAGGAGGAGAATTTCCCACTATTGACCTAGAAAAAGCCAGATTGTTTGATGTATTAGAAAATTCGGTCGATATTATTATTGATAATGGTATAGAGCCTGGTTTTGAAGTATCTACAATTCTTGATTTTACGACAGAAGAACCGACTGTTGTACGTCAGGGTTTGGGTTGGGAAGAAGTAGAAAATTGGCTTGCTTTTGTTGGTTAAACTGCGTTTAATTTGAAAATCTTAGTTTTTCTCTTTAATAATTGATAATTGATAATTATTAATTATTTATTGACTTCTGATTCCTGACTTTTGACTTAAAACCCAAAGACTTTTTAATTGAAAAACGCTGTAAGTTCTTGGTGATAGCAATAAGGTAAAAATTATGCCGAGAAAAATAGAAGTCTTTCCCCATAATCCAGAATGGCGAAAAGAATTTGAAAGTGAGTCAAGGCGGGTTGCTTTAGCGTTGGGAGAAATTGTAGTGGCAATTCACCATATCGGCAGTACGGCAATTCCCAATATCTACGCCAAACCGGTTATCGATTTATTGGTGGAAGTCAAAGACATTACTAGAGTAGATGAGTGCAATTCAGCAATGGAGGCATTAGGCTATGAAATAATGGGGGAATTTGGCATACCCCATCGTCGCTATTTCCGCAAAGATAACAAATTGGGTATCAGAACCCATCACGTTCATACATTTGAAATTACTTCTCCAGAAATAGAGCGACACCTAGTTTTTCGAGATTACATGATTGCCCATCCGGAAAATGCTCAAAAATATAGCGAACTTAAGCTAAAACTAATAAAGCAATTACATCCAGATGACATCGACGGCTATATGGATGGTAAGGATGGGTTCATCAAGGAAATGGAAAAGCAGGCACTAGAGTGGCGCACATTGCAAAAAAATAAGTAGCCATGATGAATTCCTTACACCAACAGATATGAAAAGCCTTTTTCTTTTAGTGTCTTAGTGTCTTATACTAAATCCTGTTGAAATACAACATTTAAAAGTTGGGTAAAGGCAATTCGCAGTTCGCAGTTCGCAGTTCGCAATTCGCAATTAATAACTGCGTTCCATTCAGATTGCGGAGCAGCACTGCCAATTGTTATTGGGCAGAAGCTTTTTAGCCTAATTAAAACTCCCAAACGAAAAGTATGTTTTCAGGTACTCTATCATTATCCGTTTGTTGGCGATAAGCTGATTATTGGCAAATTCTGTGCTTTAGCAAAAGGTGTAAAATTCATCATGAATGGTGCCAATCATAAGATGTCTGGGTTTTCAACCTATCCATTTGATATTTTTGGCAATGGTTGGGAGCGTGTTGCGCCGCAACCGGATGAATTACCCTTTAAGGGCAATACTGTAATTGGTAATGATGTGTGGATTGGCTATGAAGCAGTCATTATGCCTGGGGTAAAAATCGGTGATGGAGCGATCGTTGCTGCAAAATCCGTAGTTACTAAAGATGTGCCACCCTACTCAGTTGTAGGAGGTAACCCCGCTAATGTTTTAAGAAAACGCTTTTCAGAAGAAACAATCGAGCTTTTACTAGAAATTTCTTGGTGGAACTGGGATATCAAGAAAATTACCAAAAATTTAGAAAAAATTGTTAGTGCGGATATTGAAGCATTAAAAGTATGTGTATGATTTGTCTCATCAAAGGTTCAAGTAGAATAATAGAACTTTTGCAAAAGTCTTAAGTTATTTTAAAAGATTTTTATTTATACAAGAGGTCGAATTTAGCTAACCAAACCTAGTATTTTTTTAGCTACTTCTGTTGCTACAGGCATTACTGATAAACGATTACCTTTTTTGACAACTAATAGTTCGTTATCACTAAATTCTTGCTTTAGTTTAATCAAAGAAATAATTGTCTCAAAAGCTTGAACGAATTCTACCGTTACTGTTTGCCAGCGAGGAGATTGAAGATAGGATTTAGGATCGTAATATTGACTATTAAAATCAAATTGAGTGGGATCGACTACATCAGTTTCTATCACCTTCATTAAACCGACAATGCCAGGAGGTTTAACATTGGAATGATAAAAGAAAGCTAAATCTCCCAGCTGTATTTGTCGCAGAAAGTTGCGGGCTTGATAGTTTCTCACTCCATCCCAAATGGTTTGTTTATCTCGCTCCAGATCGCTGATGCTATATACTTGTGGTTCTGACTTCATTAGCCAATAATTCATTCTCTTTAGAGGTTAAACCAACTCAAGATTGAGAACTGAAGTTTTACTATTACTTTCATCTTTTTGTTTTCTGTTCCCTATTCTCCTTTGCCTGTTGAAGAAAACTACGAGTTTCCAATTAGACTCGGTTTAGTTGTTAATTGGTTATTTAGTAACTCAAGAATCTCGTCTTCTTCTCCTACTACCCAATTAGCAAAACGTCTGGCAAGAGGTGGAGCAAAAACTAGAGTGCTGGTAAAGCCAGAAAAAAGATAAATTCCGGTGACAGGTTCTCCGCCGTTAAATGACGGAGCTTGCCTGTTTTTGCCTTCTGCACTCTTATTTTTAAGATTTCCCACTAAAGCAATTGATTTATTAGTAAAAGCAACTAGACAATGATGACAAGTACCTGGTATTTTTGATAAGGAAGGTAGTATTCTGGCTATTCTGTTGCGAATTAAGACTTCTGCCGTGCTAGTCTCCAGTTTGGCTTTGGGATCGGTTACTAAGGCACTAATTTGACCGATACAGAAACTGCCATCGAGAAACTGGATAGCACCTGCATCGAAAATTGATGCCACAGAGGTAGAGTTTGGTTTGTCCCAGAGAGGTTGGATTTCTGAGTTACTAGCCATGGCTTCCAGGGCAAATCTCTGTTGTACTGCTGGCATAACTAGAGTACGTAGCTTAATATCTACAGGAGGAGTCTTAATCAGTTGAGCATGAGTAAAATAATTGGGAACACTCAGACCTACTTGATGAAGGAGAGAACGAGTTAAACCTCCAGCACAAACAACAGTATTAGTAGCATAATAAGTATTTTTGGCTGTTTTTACCCCTTCACTTCTGTTTTCTTGACGTATTAATTCGATTACTTGCTCGTATTTAATTTCTCCTCCTCTGCGGCGGAAAGCTTGCTGATAAGCTTTTGCTGTTTTTTGGGAATGAATATGACCGTGGGGTAGTTTAAGAACTCCCGCGATCGCTTTTGGATTCAGTAGGGGTTCTAGTTCGCAGGCTGCTTTGACATCGAGAAGTTCGGGAGTAATGGCAAACTGAGAGTAACTTTTGGCTACTGTTTGAGGGTCATCTTTTGCCTCGATAGTCAGGACTAAATCTAATTCCCGAAATTCTGTATCCGCCTCTAACTCTTCGGATAAATTACGGTGCAGTTCTATCCCTTCTCGACCCAGTTGCCTAGTTAATTCGGTCGTTCCCGACCAATAAGCCAGTCCACCATAACTGTAACAGGTGGCATTGTCGGGAATGGGGTCTTTTTCTAACAGGAGTACCTGAAAGCTTTTTTTACTCAGTTCGTAAGCCAGTGCCGAACCAGTAATACCAGCGCCGATAACAATCCAATCGTAGTCGGTCATATCTTAGTTACTAGTGGTTATCGAGCATATATTTTCACTTTCTAAGTAACTAATACACCTTTTTAGGGATCGAAAACATCTGAAAATGCCTCTTTAACTCCAATTGGCGATCGCTTTGTTGGCTCGTTCCAATCTAATTCTTCCTTGTCAATTGCCCAAGCAATTTCTCCTCCTTTTCTAATCCCGACGCGGGTAAAAACAAACCCGGCATCGTTAAATTCTTGTCCGTACCCCGTCACTGTTGAAGGGGACAATCCTAATAAGTCAGCCACTTCTGAAGTACTTAGCAACCAACCATTTTGATAGGCTTCTTCCAGTTCTCGTAAATAAGACAATCGGCTTTTAGATGAAGGTAGTAAGCGTTTAACTACTGCTTCTAGAACGCTAACTAAAGCTGTTGGCTGGATAACAACCATAGGTTCGGAACGATGCTGCGCTGGAGAAAGAGTACCCGTTTCCATCGTGCCAGTGCCAGACGCTATCAACCCCTGCTGCTGCTTAACAAACTCAGAAGTAATACCACCTTGTTGTAGATGAGCGTGCAATTGGTCTAGTAACTGTAATTGAGAGGAGTTTACAAAGGCTTTCTTACCCTGCTTAATCGGTTCGATTTGTAGATCTTTGAGTCTATTGTACAAATTGGAACGGGCAATGCCATAACGAGAAGGCAATTGTGATAGGGGTATTAGATCGATTTCCATAGGCTAATGTTCAGGACAGTCCTGGACAGAAATTCTACACCCATATCTTATCTCAGAATTTTCTCTCGTCTTTGCTTTTTATCGTAATAGATTACATCTCCAGACCTGAATTCTTGCGTTTCAAATTGTGAAAGATGACATTGAGTAATTACGCCAATCTTTCTGAAACTTTTCTACAATCAAGGGTTGGACTAAAAATTCTGGTGGAGAGCCGCCTTTGACCTCGATCCGTAAAAATGAATAAGGTCGACGTTTTTTTGAACCATGACCGCTGCGTCCAACAAACAGGTGAGAACGTGCTACCAATCGACTGTCCGAACTCGTACCTTGAATGAGTTCTGTTAATTCTTCTCCTTGGGAACGCTGTCGCCGCAGACTATAGCCACTGCCTCCACAAATCAGCCAGTTGAGATGAGAATCGGCATGTCCGGTGTCCTCTGTACACAGGTGTTCGAGACAGTGAGCATGTCCTGTCAAAACCAGATCTACTAAAGGTCGTCCGGCGGTGATAGAATTAATTTTTTCCCGAACTGCATTGAGAACCTGTCGAAGATGAGATCTGACCGCTAAAGTTTGTCCCTGATCCCACTTAGTAGCTTCCGTGACGTAGGGTGGATGGTGAAAATAAATAACTCTTCCCCGCACTTGGGGATTCTGCCAGGAGTCAATCAATTTCTGTTGCAGCCATTGCAGTTGCTCAAAATCAACTATTGCTTTTTTAGAGGTGGAAAGTTGTTTGTCAAGGTCAAAAATTTGTTCTCCTAACTGTTCGAGTTCGCCATAAATCTCCTCAATTTTTTCCGCATCCTCAGGAGTATCTGAATTCAAGCCGACAACATTTGTTAAAAGTCTCATTCTTTCTTCCTCCAATTCTTGACGATGAGCTTTTAACTGCTGACGAAGCTGCCTTCCCTCTGGAGTATCGGGTAGTGGTAAGGGTAGGTTGAAGGTGTTCGAATCGAGAGCAAAAAAGTCGATCCCGCCATAGCGAAAAGTGTAGTAGCGGTTGGGAAGGCGAGTAAAATGATTGGGTTGATAGGTCAAGCATCTTCTGTTGTCGGCGATCGCCGTATAATGTCGATCTAGGTGACGGGCTAGCTGTGTCTGGTTCATAGCCTGAAGATAATCTAAAAACGCGCGGGCATAAGCATCTCCCTGAAAAGATCCATGCCAGCCCACATCTATATCGATTCGCGATTGCAGTAAATAACGCAACGGCCAAGTTGCCTGAGCCAGTAATCCATACATCCAAGACAAATCGTAGTAGTCGTGATTGCCAGGTACTGGTAAGATTGGCAATTTGAAAACCATGCGATCGTATTGAATGCGTTCGGGTTGCTCGCCTCCTACTAGAAATTCGCGATAGGGCTTGATAAAGTTTTGGGGATATTGTTCGTTAGAACCGACCAAATAAACGACATCTCCGGTATGCAGGATAAATCGGCAATCTTGACTATGAGCGAGCATACTTTTGGCAATGCGTCGCTGGGGATTATCTTCTCGATGCCTACCCGTACCGCTGTCACCAATAACTAAGAAGGAGAATTCTAAGTCGTTGTTATGACCATCCTCTAAGACAAATCGCGTTTGATCGATTCCCCGTTGTACGATGGATGGGTGTTGCCATCGTACTCTTTCTTTCATTTTGCGGATCTTAGTAACTATGCTGGGTTCAGAGACGAATTTCATCAGAAAAATTTGCTCCAAAAGTCGGTCACAAATGATAAATCAATTCCCTTAACGGCAAGAACTCCGGCAGATGCCGATGACATAACCGAAGAAAAAGCAATAGCAAACAACCACCAGATAGTTGTGGCGATCGCTTTGCGGGTTTCCTCTAATTGCTCTAATGTTCTTTGTTTTAGAGATCCAGTGCGATTTTGAAGATCTTGCTGTATGGCATCTACTTTTTGTTTAACCCATTCTTTAACCCCTTCCACTTGCTCTTGCAGGGGTTGATAAAAACGATCTGAGATATCTTGACGCGCTTGTAAGGCTGTTTTGAGGGCTTCCTGGCTTAAATCTCCCAAGTACTCTCCCAGTTGCTCTAGATCTAAAGCTTTATCGGAAAGCAATAGATTTAAAGGACGGGTTAAATCTGCTAACTTTGAGGGGGGATTGGCAAATAGGGCTTGTAAATCTTCCTTAAGACTAGCGTAATCTAACCGAGGAAGTTCTACATTTCTAAAAAACGACTCGATGGTATCGAATAAGCGATCGAATTTTTCTCGAGCTTGTTGGAGTAGTTGTTGTCGTACGGAGTCAAGGCGATCGCCTATCTGCTGTATTTGAGTTGATGTCAAATCTTGTCGCTTAGATAATATTTTTATCGAGGTGGTGCGATCGAGTTGAGTGAGATCTTGTATCAATCCAACGGCTACTTCTTTAGAAGGCTTTAAGTGGAATGAAGAAATTTTAAGCAGCCATTTTAGATTTTGCTCGATCGCCTCAAAGCTCAAATTTTCTAGCTCGGCATGGATTAGATAATTGGTTAGATTCGACCAAAAATCTCGGGTAAAGTTTTCGGTTCGTTTTGCCCAACGACGAGGTGGTTTATCTTTAACTGATTCTCGCGTACATTGAGGAGTATCGAGTGACTGCTCCAACAAATGACTCCAAGTAATTTGAATTCGAGCGAGGATTTTTTCCTGCTCGGAAGCCTTGAGTCCCTTTCTTCGTTGAAGAATTTGAGCGAGCTTGTCCCGATTGAATTGAGGTAACTCCTGCTGCAACAATTGGGGGTGAATCTGCGCTTGTTCTATTAACTTTTGTAGTTTATACTCGATCCCTTCAGGAACGATCTGGGAAAGACTAGTGTAGCGCAGGTAGGATTCTAATTTATGCTCTAGTTCTGTAACAACCTTACTTACTTCGGCTTTATTTTCTGCCGGGAGATTCAAACAAATTTCTCTAAGCTCTTCGAGAATCAATTTTATCCGTTCATCATCGAGGTCTTCTCGCTCTTGTAATATCTTCTCGAAATCTAGATGGTGCCATTGGTCGAAGCATTTTTCTAAAAGAGCTCGACTAGCACCGGACGACTGCAAGAATGTCTGAAGATGAGCTTGCCAGTCTTGGGATTTTAACGTAGATGAATCAATAGTTTGCAGATAATGAGTGAGTCGTGTCTGAAGTTCCTGACACTGTTCTTGCAACTGAGTAGATTCAAGACTAGACAATACTTCCAACCGAACTGCTTCTAACCGAGCGGCGATGTTCTCAACTTGTTCGGGCTTTAAATCTTCCCGTTGGTTTAAGATAGTCACAAAATCATCCTTTTGAAATTGCTCGATTAGAGGTCTTACCTGCTCGGGAGATGCTTCTGGATCCCTCAGCACTTCTCGGAATTCCTGCTCAATAGTATCAGAATTTATCTGCCAGGGAAAGGCATGGAGCAGATAATCTTCTACATCAGTCTGGATAACATTGTATGAAGTCAGACTTAAAGAATTTTTATCATCAGTGAGAAGCCGCTCGAGAAATGGGTAGAGCTGGTTTAAGATCTTTTCAATATCTAATTCTGTCAGGTCTAAGCGTTCTAATAGAGTTCCCTTGACCCCATGAAGATGGAGTTGCCGCAGGGAACCTGGTAGTTGTAGGACTTTAGTTAGTAAGTTACTTTCCTTATCCTTTTGCTCTGAGTTATCTTCCGTAACTGATGAATTCTCGGGGGAAACTACCTCTTTTAAATTTGTTTCTGGAGAAGGCTGAGCTACTAGCTGTTCTAAGCGTTCCCAGAGAGGCTCTAGATTTAGTTCTTTGGGGTCTATCGAGCGCAAAAAGTCGAGTAAAGCATCATTCAAGTTTTGTTGAGAATAGCTCCTTTCCTGACAAACGGCATCTAATTCTTGTACTAGTTGCTCCGAATCTTCTGCTGAAAGGTTGGTGCGCTCAGCGATTGACTTGGCGAGAGTTTGGCGGTCGATGTGCTCGAGCAATCTTTGAGAGGTAAAATCTGGAGCGAGATTTTTAAGAAATTGGCTAAATTCCGATCTAATTGCATCGAGATCCCATTGTGGCTGCGGCATCTTTTCTACATACTCCTCGATCGCCCCACGAATATCGATGGCATCTAGAGCTGTCTGGATTTCTTTACCCATGAGGGTTTTTGCTACTTCCTCTGTCAAAGGCACCGAAGAGCGCTCGCAGGATTTGCTAATCAGCGTGCTTAGATTATTAATAATCTGACCAAATCCAGAAATTGCCGAACTTAAAACCAATCCTAATACGGAAGTAGTGGCTTTAGAGCCGAGCCAAGTGGCGATCGCTAAATAGGCAGACCAAATAGTAACTCCTAGAGTTGCCCCCGACAGGGGGTTGCTGACCGAACAAAAGGCGATCGCCAAAAAGCAGGCGACAAATAACACCGTGTTAATCGTCAATAAAACACTAAAACCTGCAGCGATGCTAATTTTAGCGACTAGATCTCCAGAGGAAGCTAAATCCTTTGTCGATTCGGCTGTCTCATTGATTTCCGGCTCCGACTCTTGAATTGGCTGAAAGCCCCAGACAGAAAGACCCAGACCAAATCCTAATATCGTCAACAAAAGCTGAAAGCCAAACGCAATTAGCAATCCCACGATTAGAGCTGCAATTACTTGAGAGACTGGGTCAGTTGCGATCGCCGTTGCCATGCTTTATAAAGAAGGATAATAGATGCGCCAATTTCGCCAAAGTAATAGAGACTAAGCCTGTCCATAATCGATATCAACGTTAGTTTTCTGAAGTAAGATTGCTCTGCTCGGACAAAACCGAGGCAAGGGGTGCCAAAACAGTTAATCCTTTGGGAATACACTCAAATTCTGCTGGAGTCGTCCCGACTATCTCACCATCTACGACAATTTTTTGAGGTGGGTTTGTAATTACTTTAATGCGTTGTGCTCGCAGAGAAAGAATGTCTTCTCTATTAGTTGGATTTTTTACAATTGCGGAGGCAAACAAGCTTGCCAGAGCATTTAGTCCCTGTAGTTTAGTCTGACTCGTGGCGATAGTTACTTCTAATTGCCCATCATCGGGGATCGTGCGTCCAAATCCCTGGGCGAGTACCGATGTCGGTGGAGCAGCATTGGCGATTGTAATAGCACTTGACTCAATATCTTTGGCTTTTCCGTCAATTTCGAGGGTAGCTTCAAACAGTTCTTGTTCGGTAAATTGTTGAAAACCAGCTAAGATATAGGCTAGGGTTCCCAGACGATTTTTCAATTCTCGATCGGCGCGATCGACCATTCCCGCTTCAAAACCAATTCCAGCCAATAAGATCATTGGCAGATCGTTGCACCGGGCTGCATCCACTACACGGGTATTGCCTGCCAGAATTGTTTCGCAAGCGCCTCTGAGGTCGGTAGGTATACCTAAAGCAACGGCAAAGGCGTTAGCAGTCCCTCTAGGAATAACTCCTAAAGGAATTCCCGTTCGGATAGTAGCACTAGCAACGGCAGAGACAGTACCATCTCCACCAGAAGCGATGATGAAATCCGTATCAGTATTTTTAAGTTCAGCAGATTGGATACGGGCGATCGCCTCTCTAGCCCGATCTGCTGGATTCATATCTGGTTTGGTAAAGATAATTTTGAGTTGAATTTGTGGTTCGAGAATTTGACGAATCAATGCCAAATCTTGATCCGGATTGCTCTGTCCGGCAATGGGATTAAAAATTAGGTATCCAATGCGAGCCTTGGCAAGAGTTTTAATTACAGCATCAGCCGTAGCTAAGTTGGTGGCTAGAGGAACATTATGTACTTCGCAAACTCTCAAAAGTGCTCTAATATCGGGTTCGTGAGGTTGAGCGTAGAGCGGATCGATGAGGAAAATCACCGCAGCTACTTCCCCCGTGACTACGCGAGCAGCGATTTGGACATCGCCTCCTTCTGAACCGGAAAACAAGCACTCGACTTCTAGTTCGGTTCCCTCTTGAAGGCGTTTTCCTGTAGTACCAGTAGCGATGAGATAGTAACGAGATAGGGTATGAGAGTACTTTTGAACTAAAGCAACAATATCATCTTTTTTAGTATCATGGGCTATCAATGCAACGGTCGATGCCATAGTGAACGATCCTTATTCTTAGATTTGCAAATAAACTTAGCCATAAAGCAAACAGCTTAAATTCAAGTTCGGTACTTGCGGTTTATAATGTACCATTCAAGTTTTGACTACTTTTTGTTGATAGAGATTGTCTGAGTGTTATTCTATTTTTACGCAAGTCCCTTCTTAATAGGTTTAGCTAAGGCAACTATTCGTATCGATAAATAAAAAGCGATCGCCTTTAAGGAAATTTGCCGTGAACTAAAGTTCCGGCTCAAAGCTTAAACCCATTAAAATGGGTTAACTTTACGAAGTCCCAGTATCCAATAGCAAAAGAGCGTTGGGGAAATAAATATCTTTAACTTCGTCAGTTTCAAATAACTTTAGCTTTTTAGCTTTGAGGTGAGTAAATTGATTTCCTGGTGGCTGTGCGTAATATTAATTTGTTTTTTAGTCGCAACATAATATTTTGTAGGGGCGCATGGTTATGCGCCCTTACAGAGATTAATTGGTAGCAGCAATTACTGTTACCCCCTCACGGAGCTTTATCTATCTGATAGGTAAAGCCAAACATTTTGGCAATTCGCGCTCGTTGACCTTGGGGTGGATAAAGGGAAGGATTTAGTTGAGAAGTAGCATAAACATCGGCAGCACGAATCAGCTCTAAAGCTTGAGATTGAGATAAACCTGTATTTCCATAAACCTGAAAAACATCTGCCAAGCAATTGCTCATTCTTCCTCGTTGCCTCAGTTGTTCCGGACCTAGAGAAAGCTGAAGAATATCTTCCAAACAATTGCCATATTCCCAAACACTTGTAAAGGTAAACTTAGGAGCAACTGCTAGAGCTTGAGTATTGGAAGAATTTGGTTCTGGTTCTGGTTCTGGTTGCTGAGATGCTTGAGATATTGGTTCTAGTCGGTCTTCATTACGAATGTATTTGTATTTCCCTAAACTTAACCAATCAGCCGGCTGAGTACAATATTCTTTACCATCAATGAGAATAGATACTGCCTGCTCGTTACAAGAAGCCGGATTTAAACCCCAATTTTTAATCATTGTCCAATTGGGGTCGGGATCGATTGTAGCGGGTTGACTAGGCTGAGTAGGCTGGCGGCTATGATTACGCTCCACAGTTTTCAGGTTACTCATGACTACTTGGTATTGGGTCATTTGTCCCTGAGCCAATAAAAGTTCTGCCGCCTTCTTCAAGTCTGCCTCTGCTCCATTTAGGTCTCCTTGGCGATTGAGCACAAAAGCTCGATTATTGTAAGCATAAGCTAGACTAGGATCGAGGTTAATTGCTCGAGTATAATCAGCGATCGCTCCCTGTATATCTCCTAGCTCGCGACGGGCATCTCCTCTTTCACTATAGGCTCGTGCATCGTTAGGATCGATTTGTAATGCTCTATTGTAATCATCAATAGCGGCTTGCCAATTGCTGAGATTTAAGTAGGCATAACCCCTATTTAAATAGGTTGATAAAGCCGTACTATTATCGGGAGTAAGCTGCAATGCTTGAGTGTAATTGTCGATCGCGGCACGGTAATTACCTTTTGCCTGTAAAGAAAGACCTTTTTTATAGTAGTCTCTGGCAGAGTTTGGATTATTAAGGTCGGTAGCGGCTTGCTCATTGGGAGAAACTGTATTTTCCGCAAGCTGAGGACACCTCTCGATCTGAGGACAAAGTTGCTTGAAGGTATCGATGGGAATGGCAGCGTTAAAGCCAGATTTTTGGGGAACTGAGGGATCTCCTGTTTGAGGATTACTACTATCTCCCAACCCATGAATTCCGATCAATCGCCCCTCGATATCGAGTACGGGACCTCCACTCATTCCCGTCTTGGTTCTGGCATCGTAAACTAGTCCATAGCCCTTGATAGCAGCATTAGAACGAGAAGCAACGGCTCCTTTAGTCAAAGTAAAGTCTCGTTGCGGTCCTATTTTACCAAAGGTTGCCGGAAACCCAGCTACATAAATGTCTGAAGCGATCGCTGCTCGGTCGGAATCCCCTAGCTGCGCGACTGGATATTCTTGAGGACTTTGAAAGGTAACGACTGCTAAATCCGGATCGTTTTCGTTTTTCTGTAAATATTCTACCAGACCCAAAGGATATTCTTTGCCCGTATAGGTACGCACGGTGTAAGTAATATCTTGTCGACAAGCAATAGGACCGGGTCGGGGAATAGTATCGCATACCACATGGTTTGCGGTTAAGACAGTATAAGTATTGTCATCTTTGGCAATAATTACTCCAGAACCTCCTGGAGAAGCAGTATTACTGTTAATTTGTACTGTCACGGGTTCGGCTGTCCGAGCAATCTCGCCATCGCTCTTGGCTGCTACCATTGTGGGGAAAGCGATCGCCAAGGGCGCAGCTATGCTGACCGCGACTGTAAGGAGCGAACCTCTCGCGACAACTGTTACTGTCTTGCTCAGCCAACTACCAAAAAAGCTAAGTCGAGCGCGATAAATCATAATTTAATCTCTCTGTCATTGCGGTTTTAAAAATAATTTGTTTTCTATATCGTTATTTGTTGACTGCATTTACTCTAATTAATGTTTCATTCTGGTCTTGCCAATTTTCAATAGGAATAGCCCAACTTAACGCTTCCATCTGTCCAAAAAGCTGCTCGGATGGCATCGTACCGTCAGCAAAAACGTGCGCTTCGATGCCTTGTAAGGGGTATTTCAACATGCCACTAATCCCAATTAGCTCTCCTTGATGATTCAATACTGGACCACCACTCATACCTTCGACCACATCATTGCTATAACCTATTTGGTATCCTCCCGAAAGTGCTTTGGGTGAAAGCATTTCCACCATTCCTTCAGTCACGCGAAAGGCTCTCATTCCCCAGTTACGGGTATCTTCTAAGGAAGTTATTTTATTTCCCTGCCTGGTAAAGTGCCAAGCTGGAAACCCTGAAGCGTATACAAAATCGCCAACTGAGAGAGAATTTGAGTCTCTTATTCGAACGACTTGGTATGAATTATGGCTATAAAATTGCACCAAAGCTACATCTAGATTGCCAAATCGCTCTATTTGCAACCATTGAGCTTGGTGAGTCTGCCCATCAGCAGTCAAAACGGTATAATTTTGGTCTGGGCGATCGGCTACGACATGATAATTTGTCAGTATCGTATAAATTTGCCCGCGACGCTCGACAATTACTCCCGAACCCAATCCTGAATTGGTCAGAATTCTCACGGTTACCTGTCTGGCAATCTGTAGTACAGATCGTTGTGCTGAAGAACGGTTGGCAACTAGCTTCAGTGCAGGATTAGCAGACTTATCCAAGCTTGTTTCAATTTTGGTTGGTATTTTTTTTTGATTAAATATTAAATAAATCAGCTTAAAGCTCTCGATTTTGGCGATCGCTAATCCCAAAAGGAAGAAGATTCCCACAAGTTTTAGATTTAGCATAAAAACCTAGTTAAGGACTAGTTGTTGCCTCAAAAACTTGGTTTTCCCAGTCTCCTAGATTTACATAGACTTGACCGCTGGTTTCCTCGATATAACCTGCACTGCTGCCATAGCGACCAATTTGCATCAACTGTGAAATTACTTCTCCCGGACGTTTGGCATTTTCTGGTTTGAGAGTAAACAAAGTGTTATCTGGATTGCAAGAATTTTGCTGTTGGCTAAGAGTACAAATCACTGTTTTACCGTTGACAACGCCGTTAGTCAGTAACAAATGTTTCATGGTGCCGCCATTCGCGGTTACCGCAGCGTTCAATTTCTCCGTAACTATTTGACACCGGGTTTGCGGAGGAAATTGTTCGCCAAAGTTGCTCGCTCCCTGCAGAGTCCAAACAATGAGAGGAATTGGTTGTCTACCACCTTTTTGACCTACAGTGGCGTAGTTATTTTCTTGAGGAACGCAGCTAAAGGTAGTGCCTCCTGTAACCGTCGGTGTCGAACCAGTTTTTATTTCTGTTGAAGGAGGGTTGGAACCATTGTTAAACCTTACTGTAGGTTGAGGTTGAACTTCTGGGGAATTTTTTTCTGTTGAAGGATAGCTGGAACCATTGCCAAAACCTACTGTAGGTCGAGCTTGAACTTCTGTTATAAAGATAACAGTACTAGAGAGTACAAAAGTTGTTACTAAAGCTTTATATTTTAATTTCATGGTAGTCTCCCCCAGTCATTTTAAATTGGGACTGTGATTACGATCTTACTAATTTGCGAGCCGTATTTTTCTAAACAAATCGATCTAACAACTCTTTTACTTCTTCAATTAAACCATTAACTACCTCTAATCCAGTGTTAGTAGTTTTTACTCCATCTACGAGAGTATCTTTAGTATCGTCAACAGTTGAACCGCTTTTATCGACTAGTTCGCTTAACTTTGTTAAAGCTTTCTCCAGTTCTTGGGCTTTATTTGTTAGTTGAGTAAAAATATTTTCTTGTTTGTCCCGAAAATCTTCGACTGTTTGTTCGGAAAAATCTTTAATTGTATCTGCTTTTTCTTTAGCTTGATTTTTCAATTCTTCTTCAATTTCTTCTAAATAATTAAACAATTTAGATGTCATTTCAGTCAATTGAGAAACCGCATCATCAGATAAACTAGTTTGGGTTGATGAAGATTTTTCTTCTATCTCTTCTTGATGAGTTTCGATGGCTGTAGATACTTCACCTTGTAAATTATTTTCTGATTCGCCAAGATTTTCTTGCAAATTTTCTGTTACTTCTTCGACCTTATTTTTCAGAGAATCTAAACTATCGCGAACAGATTCAAACACATCATTTAATTCCGAGCTGTAAGTCTCTGATTCATCTCCTAAAGCTGCTATGTCAGTGTTAGTTGTTTCGAGTTCTTGTGCTGCTTCTGCTTGTAGAGACTCTGCACTACTTTGAAGTTCGGCAAATGCTTGACTTATAGTATCTGATTCTGCATTTAAATCTGCTCTAGCATTAGTAATGCGCTCTAATAAAGTTTCGGCTCGACTAGATAATTCGTTCTAGTTAGTCTCAAACTGTTCTGTAACTTGATTTATCTGTTCTCGTGCTTGAGAAAGATTTTCTTCAGCTTCATCGGCTCTATTCATCAAGTCTTGCAGTTTAGTAACTGTTTCTGCTGCTGTAGTTTCAAAATCAATCGCCATTGTTTGTGTCCTTTGTTTTAATAATTTGTTTATCAATGCGAATCAACCAAAATCAACACCAAGCTTAGCTGCTTCTCGTTGGACTCCTTCAACACCTTCCTGCAGAGGTTTAATAAAATTGTCGAGTTGCTCGAATAAGGGTTCTAAGAGTTCTCTGGCTCCCGCTGATTCTTTTTCTGAATCGCCGATCTTTCTTGACATATCGTCTAGAGAATCGGTTACTGTTTTTACTGCACTGTTCATTAACTCTTGTAGTTCTTCTTCAATAGTTTGTTGAGCAGTATCCATTAAACCTTCTACGCCATTTTGAATAGCATCAGTTGTAGTACTGAGACTGTCACTAAAACTATCAGCAATATTGCTAAATTCAGTTGCCATTACTCCAATTTTGTTGGCGATTTCTTCTTGTCCCTCGTTCACTTTATCTGTAAAATTTTGTACCTCTTCTTCCATCATTGTCTTGGCAGACTCTAGCTTTTCGCGCAGGAAATCGATTTTTTTGATGGTGGTTTCCATCGCTTCAGTCAGTTTTTCTTGACTAGATTGTAAGGAATCTTTAGCTTCGCTTATGGCTGTCTGATTTTCTTCTTCTTTTGCTTCTGTAGAAGCTTTGTCTTCATCTAACTTGCCTCGAAACTGCTGCATTTTTTCTTGAGTAGTTTGTACTTCATCTCTCCGCCTCCGTGGAGACCCTCGCCATAGCTGTACTCAGCTTGGCGAAGGGAGGAAACGGAGGACAGGAATTAATTGGCATATTTTGTCCTCCATGTGTTGTAGGTTAAGAAGTTAATAT
>JADEWQ010000110.1:0-4580 GCA_015207585.1 Pleurocapsales cyanobacterium LEGE 06147
AGGATTAGACTGACTTTCAGGCTTTTTAGGGCACTACTGAACCACAACCTCGATTTGGAGTACTATTTGCGAAAGTAGCACATTTTCATCCTTGGTTGTGAGATTTTCTCGTGGGAGACTGACTTGAAAGAGGGGGTAGGGTGTAGGGTGTGGGGTGTAGGCAAATAAGCCTCTTTCATCTCTGGTGGTGAAAAATTTTTCATTGGGACTGCCTTCTTCCGAAGCGGAGCGTACTACCGAAGGTCTCTGACATCACGCCTTCTTCAATTCACGCGCTTGCGGGACAATGCCTTCCGCACCTGCTTGGACTTCGTCAAACTAGGGTGAAAACCTAGTCGACCCGAAAATACGTCAGCATAGTTGGTGTCTTGAATTAAAGCCAGTTCCTCCGCTTGGAGACGTTTACCCATCAAAAATGCATTAGCTATACTGAAAAAAATTGCTGTTAAATAAGCGCCGTGAATTAATGGCAAAGCTGCGATTTCGAGAATGACCCCCAGCCAATTAGGATGTTGTAAGTAACTATAAATTCCGTCCTCAACTACAGGAACATCCGGAATTGTTATGATTGGCAAAGTCCAGCGCCTTCCTAGAGCTTGCATAGATAAGTAGCGTAAGATTTGACCTGCTACCGTTGCCAGTAGTGCTCCAGCAGCTAATATTGGGATGAAGGGACGCTCGAGCCAAAAAACTTCGACAAGCATCGCTATCCACCAGCTTATTTGTAGCACTTTCACAATGGCAAGAAAGTTGTCGCCATGTTTTCGTCCTCCTCGAGCCAGAATATATGCTGCATTCCGCTGGCTCAGGCGGAGTTCGAATAGTCGTTGCAAGATAACAGCAATAATAATGCTTACGAACAAGGCTTGGGTTGGCATTGAAGACTCCTTATTTCAATCCGAGCATTATAAGATGTCCGGTGAATTACCAATGTAATGATTAAGCTGCCAGTTCGGACCGCCGGTAAAAATTAGTCTAACTACGAATGAAACCGGGATGCTTAAGGATTTGGCGGTCGCCTTGAAATAAAATCTCTTGAACTTCTCTTCGCTGCGTAACCATGCCCGCTATTAACCAAATAATTTGATAGTGGGTTCGTTTAACTGGCTCTTTAGATTGACGAGATCGTTTCTCTAACTTTTCGACACTTAAATGTGGCTCGATTGAGATTTGTTTCGGCATAGCGATCGCTCTGGCTGATTATTGCTTATAGGGATTTTGTCGAACATCATATTATTTATATTTATTGAGAATATATGAGTAAAATTCGAAATAAAAATAGACGCTTAACTTGCCATTTATTAGAAGCAATTGCCCTCAATTCTTGTTGAGAATAGCCCCGTTTGATGGAGCGAAGACCGTCTACCCAAATAAAAGAATTAGGAAAAAACGGTTTTATAAACAAAGCAAGCAGCGCAAAACTAAAATATAAAAAGTCCGAACGCTCGATATCGTTAAAAATAACCATTTTTTGGGCTAAACTTTCGGCTTCAGTCAGAATTTCTTTTAATTCACTGCTATTTAAGTGATGAATTAAGTGGTTAGAAATGACGAGATCGAAGGATTTATTCTGAGCTATCAGATCTTTGGTTGAAGCATGCTGAAATTTAATTTGATGAGGATTGCTCAAATTATTGACAAAATTAATGGCTCTAATGTCTGTATCAATGGCGGTAATTTGTAGTGCCAAATTATCCTTTTTCGCCCATTCAGCTAGTGCCAGCGTTATATCTCCTCCACCACAACCAATATCAAGCAAAGTCCAAGTCTTTTTTTCTTTTCTTAGTAAAGGTCTGATGTAAAACACATAAACGCTTCGCCAGTGGGAAACGAGTCTATTCAGAATTTTGAAATGGGCATAAGTATTATAGAGTGTCTTCTCGTCACAGTCGGGATCGTCGGCTAGTTCTTGTAATTGGCTCGCTCTTTCTTTTAAGATATAAAGCATAGCAAAATAGTTTTTTTACATTAGAATTTACCTAAATGGCACTAGAATTGAGTCGGGTAGAATATTTGCAACCTTTAAAAATTATTGCTGAGACTGTCTGATTTTTGTCAAGATCGATGCCACTTAGTTATGATTCAGCAATACTTACCATTGTAATAAAATTACTTCTTGAGAGAAGCCAGGTCCCATAGCCAGTAACAAGCCATAAGATCCTGCAGGCGGTTGGTCTCCCGCTAAAACTCGATCGAGGATGTAGAGCACTGTGGGCGAAGAAATATTGCCGATTTTCGCTAGGGCATCTCGACTTGGCTGCAGAACCGTTTCGGGAAGTCCAAACTCTTCTTCTATCGCATTAATAATTTTAGGTCCGCCTGGATGGACAATCCAACGAGAGATTTTATCAACCGATAGGTCGTAGTCGGCCAAAAAAGGATCGATTGCCCGTCGCAGTCCAATTTTGACATAATCGGCCACTTCCGGTCTGAGGATATTTCTAGTACCCGTATCAATCAGATCCATACCCATCAGGTGAACAGTGTTGGGAAGCATTATCGAGCGGCTTTCGATTACCCGAGGTTGTCCGGGTTGCGCTAAAGGGTGCTCGCGACCGACCATTAACACGGCTCCCGAACCATCACCAAATAAAGCTGCCGTGACGAGTGCCATGATGATATTAGTGTATTGAGACGGATCTTCGGGCAACTGCTTAATCAGAGAGTACAAATCCCGTTGCAGCGAGCCTTGCCACAGACAAGAAGAAAGCTCGATGGCAAAAAGAATCGAGGCTTCTGTGGGGCGACACTGAAGATATTCTGCCGCTCGAGCCAAGCCAAAAGCACCACCCATACAGCCTACTCCACATAGGGGCATTCTCTTAACATTTGGAGAAAAAGGAATTCGGTTCATCAAGCGGATATCAAGGGAAGGAACTGCTGGAGTCAGGGTGACAGAAGTGAGCTGCGAAACTTGCTGGGGTTCTAACCCCCCCTGTTCTAGTAATCTACTTACAGTTCCTTCAAGGATATTGACACTAGTATCGATCGCCGCACCAGCCATCGTGCCAAATCCAGGCGGATCGTAGAAGGAATCGAGGGGAAAGGCAAAATAACGACCGTCGATCGCGACATTAGTGAAAAAGCGATCGATAGTATCGAGGTCAAAATTTAGCTCCATAGCTAAAAAGTATTTCCGCAGTGCCGTGGCTAACACTTTCTGGGGATAATAGTGAGAAGGAAAGCCGGTAGATGTAGCAACAATAAAAGCCATAATGATTTTTTTACGGTTTTACTTAAGAATCAAAAGTTTTTGCATCTGCTGGGCGATAGCTGACAACAGCGCGCTCCTGGCGGTGTGCAAAAAGAAATGGTCGCCAGGAAACATTTGCAGGCTAAAGTCACTAGCGGTTTGCTCGCGCCAAAGGGCAAGTTCTTCTCGACTGACTTTGTTATCTTCTAAACCACCAAAGACAGAAATAGGAAAGTCAAAAGATTTCTCGTCGAGATAAAAGTAAGTTTCTAACAGCTCAAAGTCGGCTCGTAAAGTTGGAATAAACAACTGTAGCAGCTCTGCATTTTGTAGTACCTCTTCTGGAATTCCTTTAAGACGCTTTAGTTTTTCAATAAACTTAGTTTCAGGCAGTCGATGAATTGGTGGCTCGGGATCTGGTAGTTGGGGAGCGCGACTACCGGAAACTAATAAGTGAATGGGACTTGGCCAATTTCGCCGCCGGAGTTCGCGCGCTAGTTCAAAACCCAGCAGTCCTCCCATACTATGACCGAAGAAAGCAAAAGGCTTATCCAAATAAGGTCGGAGAATAGAAGCAAGAGTTTCGATCAGCGGTTTCAACCTCTTGAAAGGAGCTTCCGTTCGACGGTTTTCCCTGCCTGGTAACTGGAGCGGGCAAATTTCTATTTCTGGGGGCAGCAAATCCAGCCACGAGTGAAAACAGGAAATTCCAGCTCCGGCATAGGGTAAGCAGAACAGACGAAGCCGAGCTTGAGGATTAGCGTGGAGACGAGGAATCCATAAATTCGCTGGAGTTGCGATTATCTCATTGCCGTTGGAAGCAGTATTCTGAGAATTAAAAGTGCTATTGACTTCTAGAAGCGGTTTTTGCGAAGATTGCTGCTCGATGAGCAAAAGAACCTGAGCGAAAAACTGTTTTATACTCAGCTCGGCGAAAAATTCTACCGGAACCGTAATGCCCAAGTTATCCTCAAGCCGCTTTCTCAGCTCGGTCGCCATTAAAGAGTCGAGACCCAGGTTAGAAAGACGCTGTTGCCAATCCACTTCGGAGGCAGAAAGTCCCATCACTCGGGTTAAGAGTTGATTGAAATAAATCTCTAACAATTGTTGGCGCTCTTGTGGTTCGGCACTCAAAATTTCATCGCGCTTTAGATTCCACGCTATTTCTCCGCCAGCAGTATCGAGGGATAAAGATTTTTCTTGGAGCTTGTAAGACCCATTCTGTTCGGTTTTTGAGCCTACTGTTTGCTGTTGATTATCGAGAGAGTCAAACCAATAACGCTGACGCTGCCAGGGATAAGTAGGTAAAGGCAAGCGGCGACGGCGATAGTCGCGCTCAAAACCCGACCAGTCGACTCTCACGCCACTGAGGTAAAGATGAGCCAAA
>JADEWQ010000110.1:4677-20490 GCA_015207585.1 Pleurocapsales cyanobacterium LEGE 06147
GATAGGGGCGCAGGATTTCCTCGCAGCGCTCGAGGGCAGCTCGGAAGGTAGGTTGAGTTTGGTAGAGTTGTCGTCCCATGCCTACATACTGCGACCCCTGACCGGTGAAGAGGAAGGCTATTTTGGGTTGAGTTGCCTCCTGCACTCGACCCGAAAAAACGCCTGGGGTTGCTTGGCTAGTGGTGTAGGCGACTAGCTTTTCGTGCATTTCAGCAGTTGAAGCAGCCACCAAACTCAATCTGTGAGAAAAGTGCAATCGCCCGCTATTACTGGTAAAACAGATATCTGCCAGGGGTAAAGCTGGATGAGCGGCTAGATGAGTCTCATATCGGTGAGCTAACTCAATTAGTGCCGTTTCTGTCTTAGCCGAGAGAGTCAGCAAATGTTGTGGACGTTCTGCTTTAGCCGGGACTAACTCGGTTGGTGGAGCTGCTTCGATTACCACATGGGCGTTAGTGCCGCTAAAGCCAAAAGAACTTACCCCGGCAATTCGCCGCCTTTCCTCTACCGGCCAGGACTTGCGTTCGATTGGCACCATCAGAGGAAGACTATTCCAATTAATGTGAGGATTGGGCTGTTTGAAATGTAGATGAGGGGGAATTTCCTCGTGCTGTAAAGAAAGCACTACTTTGATCAGACCCGCTATTCCAGCTGCTCCTTCTAGATGACCGATATTAGTTTTCACCGAACCAATCGTCAGGGGTCGATCGGCGGGACGATTCTTACCAAACACGACTCCCAAAGCTCCCACTTCAATGGGGTCTCCTAAAGGGGTGCCCGTGCCGTGTGCCTCGATATAGCTTACCTGGTCGGGTTTTACCCCAGCATCGTTCAAAGCCTGTCGAATCACCATTTGCTGAGAAGGTCCATTAGGTACGGTCAGACCGCTGCTGCGACCATCTTGGTTGATTGCCGAGCCCCGAATCAGGGCTAAGATGTTATCTCCGTCGGTCAAGGCATCCGACAGGCGCTTGAGAACTATTACTCCACACCCTTCCCCTCGCACGTAGCCATCTGCTGCTGCAGCAAAAGTCTTGCAACGACCATCCCCAGACAGCATGCGGGCTTTCGAGAAATTAATCGTTACTTCTGGTGAAAGGAGCTGGTTTACTCCCCCAGCCAAGGCTAGGTTGCTTTCTCCGTTACGCAGGCTGGCGATCGCCAAATGAACTGCCACCAATGATGAGGAACAGGCTGTATCCACCGCCAGGCTCGGTCCGGTCAAACCCAACAAGTAGGACAAGCGACCCGATGCCACACTATGACAATTGCCAGTGCCCAGATAGGCATCAATCTCAGTTGGCTCTCTGGTCAGCAAGCGTTGAGAATAGTCATTGCTACAGATGCCGACGAACACGCCCGTTTTGCTTCCTACCAGTTGTTCGGACATCAAACCGGCATTCTCCAGTGCTTCCCAGCTCACCTCTAACAGCAAGCGTTGCTGAGGGTCAAGACTAATAGCTTCTCGAGGAGAGATGTTGAAAAACTGAGAGTCGAACTCGTGTAGCCCCTCGACAAACCCGCCATACCGAGTGTACATTTTCCCTGGAGTATCTGGGTCGGAGTCGTAGTAAGCATCAATGTCCCATCGGTCTTTTGGGACTTCAGCGATCGCATCTACTCCCTCGCGTAACAACTGCCAGAAAGCTTCTGGGTCCTTCGCTCCCCCTGGGAATCGGCAGCCCATACCGACGATCGCGATGGGTTCGGTCTTGGCACGCTCTAGAGCGTTGAGTTTGGCTCTCATTTCTTTCAACTCGAGCAGTGCCTTCTTCAACAAAGATTGATAGTCTGTACCTGCTGAATTATTGCTCATCGAACTTTCTCCTCCTCGATGGCGGTTAACTCTTGGACGAGTAAATCGGCAATTTCTTCCTGGGAGAGTTTTTCTAGGGTGGCCGATAGCATAGCTTGCTCGTCTGCAGCTTGTAATTCCCCGGCAGATTGCTGAGAAGGCTCTATTAACAGCAGTTCCTGGGCTAGATAATTAACCAACGCTTCTACTGTTGGATAATCGAAGGCCAAAGTTGAGGGAATGGAACAACCCAAACTATTTTGCAGGCGGTTTCTTAACTCTACAGCCATTAGTGAATCCATCCCCAGCTCGGAAAAACCTTGCTGTAGATCTATTTGTTCGGGCGAATTCAAACCAAGCACTTTAGCTAGTTGATAGCGAACGTGTTCTCTTAACAGAATCGGGCGATCTAGTGTAGGAGCGGTTTCTAATTGTTGAAGAAACTCAGCTTCCTGCTTCGAGGATGGTTCGGCTATATTTTGAAAAGCCTTGAGGAAACCCGACACCGTTTCGGGAGAGAATTGCCCTAAGAATTTAGACCAGTCAACTGGCAGTATTCCAACCTGGGAAGCGTCCTCTCTTAACAATTTGTCTAACAACTGCAATCCCTGCTCTGGGGCAATGAGCTCGATTCCCCGAGTAGCCCAACGAGTTCGATCTCGACTCTTTCCTCGGGCTGCCATGCCCGTATTTGCCCACGGTCCCCAATTAATACTTAAAGCCTCTAATCCCAAAGCTCGTCGGTGATGGGCCAAGGCATCGAGAAAAGCATTTGCAGCTCCGTAGTTCCCCTGACCGGGCGAGCCCAGCAACGAGGCAATCGAAGAGAAACAGACGAAAAAGTCTAAAGGTAGCTTTTGAGTCAAGACATGTAGATTCCAAGCTCCTGCCACCTTGGGAGCCATTACTCTCGTAAAGCATTCCCAGTCTAGCTGCAGTATTCCTCCATCATCGAGCATCCCAGCTGCATGTATGATGCCCCGTAGGGGAGGACCCCAGGAGTGGATTTTATCGAGAAGTCTAGCAACATCCCGCTCTTTAGAGACATCGGCTTCGAGGGTAAGAATCTCAGTCCCAAATTCTTCTAATTTCTCGAGTTCTTCTCGTGCCCGCGCAGAGGCCTCGCGACGGCCGGCCAGCACCAAGTGTTGGGCTCCCTGCTCTACTACCATCCAGCGAGCTACCTTTAGTCCCAAAGCTCCCAAACCGCCAGTAATTAAATAGCTACTGTCAGGGCGCACCTTTTTCTGCTCCGAGCTTTCTGAAGCTGGCAAAGAAACCACAACTTTGCCAATGTGTTTTGCTCCTGCCATATAACGGAAGGCATCTACGACTTTAGAAATGGGAAATACCTTATGAGGCAATGGCTTTAAGCTACCTTGTTGGAACTGCTGTATCAGTTTCCTCAGCATTTGTGCGATCGGGTCGGGGTCTTGCTGCGCTATCTCTAGAAGATCGAAGGGAAAATAGGAGACATCGGGTCTTTTGGCTCGAACCTGGCTTTCAGACCAAATACCGATTTTCCCAATTTCAACAAATCGACCTCCCTCAGCTAAAACTTCAATACTCTTGGGGATGAATTCGCCATTGAGACTATTGAGTACGATGTCTACTCCTTGCCCTCCAGTCAAAGTCATTACTTCATCGGCAAAATTGAGAGTTCGGGAGTTCATCACCCGTTCTACCCCCACAGATTTGAGAAATTCCCACTTACCGGGGCTAGCCGTGGCTAAAACTTCCGCCCCCGCTTTTTGAGCCAACTGTACTGCCGCTTGACCTACCCCTCCTGCTGCAGCATGAATCAATACTCGCTCTCCGGGCTGAATGTTCGCCCGATGGTGTAGCCCATAGTAAGCTGTCAGGAAGGTAGTCGGAATGGTAGCAGCTGCTTCAAAGCTCAACTGTTGTGGCTTGAGGACTACAAATTCGGCTTTGACGGTGACAAAGCTGCTCAAACTGCCGATTGCCATGGCAGCTATTACCTCATCACCAACTTTAAAGTCGCTTACCCGATCTCCCACTGCCACAATTACTCCCGCACACTCACCGCCAAAGGGCAAGTCGGCGGTTGAATCAATTCCTAGTTGGGAGGCATATTCCTCGAGCATTCCCAAGGCATTGAGCACATCTCTAAAGTTAAGCCCCGTGGCGCGCACTTGAATTTCTACCTCTCCCGGTCCCGGGGAACGGCGCTTCATCGGCTCTAGGGTTAGATTTTCCAGAATGCCGCAGTCAGAAATCTTCACTTGAAAGGGTTCTGTTCGCTGTCCGTCCCTAAGTTTGGTTTCCTGACGTGGCACCAACCTGGCGACATGACGAATTCCCCGACGATAGGCAATTTGGTCTTCTGCTTCCGGAGACCATAACTCTTCAAACAGGGCTTGAATTTCATCGGTTTTCTCTGTTGGATCTAAGTCAAGGCATACGCAATGCAGGTCGGGATGCTCTAGGGCGAGGGTGCGACCCAATCCCCACAACGGAGCTTGTTGTACTTGTAGTGAAGCCGTTGCTGTATCGATCGCTTGGGTTCCCTTCGTCACCAACCACAGACGAGGTAACTCAGACAATCCGGCTTGGACTAGTGCTTGTACCAGATGTAAGACGCTGCCACAGCCAATTACTTGGGCTTGTTGCAAAGCGGTGAGAGATAGGTTTTCTGACGAGCTGTTCGACAAGCTCCACAGGTGAACTATACCCCCTAAGGGAGGTTGATTCTCTAAGCTTTCTTGTAATAGCTGTCTGAAATCTTCTGGTTTAGAGGGGTTTACTCGATAATTTCTCCGGTCTTTTCTCTGGTAGTGAGAGCCGACCGAAACTATTACGCAGCGATCGCCCCGCTCTTCAATCAGGTTGGCTAGGCTGACTCCGATTCCATGCGGCTCGACTAACAATAGCCAAGTGCTCGGTTTCGTTTTCGGTTCTGGCTGGGAGTCGCGAGCTTTCGGTTGCCAGCTGATTTCGTACAACCAGTTATCTAGGTCCTCTCGCTCTTCTTTTTGAAGCACTCGCCGTAGGACAGCTCGACTGACACGTCTGAGGGATAAGCCTTCTACAAGAGCCACTAAATTTCCTGTTTCATCAAACAACCGAAGTTCAGCACTCAAGTTCTTGTTATTTGCAGGAGCGACGAGATGGAGTTGAGTCTGACTCCAGAGGCGGAAACTGGGACGGCGATAAACTCTCAAGCGTTTTACCCCTACAGGGAGGTAAGCATCTCGCTGTCCCTCATCCGCAAAAAGAGCTCCCAGTACCTGAAAACTAGCATCGAGTAAAACTGGATGCAGTTGGTAGTTTTGTGCGTCTAACAGCAAAGCTTCTGGCAACTGAATTTGACCGAGGGCGGTACTTGGCTGCTTCCACAACTGTGTAATGGCTTGGAAGCTGGGACCATATTCCATACCTCGCTCTTGGAACTGTTGATAGTAGCTCTCGACAGATACTGCTTCAGTACACTGGGCTTGTAAGGCGACTAAATCAGTTTGAGGAGGTTCGCTGAGTCTGTCATTGACAAGAACTTTTCCAGAAGCATGGGATGTCCAAGAGGACTCTGAGTTTTCTTCATCCAGGTTGAGACTAAAAATTTTAAAGGAATATGTCTTTGAATTTTCAGGGGTTAAAATTAACTGTAGGGTCTTGCTCTGAGCTTCAGGCAGTGCCAAGAATTGTTCGATGGCAACTTCCTCCAGAACCAAATTGTCGGATTGAAAAACAGTTTTTCCTGCTGCCAGTGCCATTTCTAAGTAAACTGTAGCTGGCACAATGGGCGTTTGGTAAATATTATGGTCTTTTAAAAAAGCTAGCACCTCTTGGCTAATTTGGGTCTCAAACTGAATTTCTTTAAGTGCTGAGTGCAATCGTTGACCGAGGAGGGGATGTAAAAGCTGGCTTCCGGCTCCGTTGCTTCTTGACAAAGATCGCGTTCCCTCGAATCTACGATCGAGAGAGTCAAACCAATAACGCTGACGCTGCCAGGGATAAGTAGGTAAAGGCAAGCGGCGACGGCGATAGTCGCGCTCAAAACCCGACCAGTCGACTCTCACGCCACTGAGGTAAAGATGAGCCAAACTCTCCAAAAGTTGTTGCCAATCAGAACGCCGGGGACGCAAACTCGGCAGCCACTGTAACAACTCATTCTCCTCAGATGACCCCCCGGCACCAAAGCAGTGACGACCCAGACCCAATAAGGTCGGCTGCGCCCCGATTTCGAGAAACCGTCGATAACCCAGCCCTTTGAGCGTGTCGAAGCTGGCGACAAAATTCACGGGTTCGAGAAGATGACGACACCAATATTCGGGGGTAGCGAGCGCTTTCCCCGCCGGTTGTCCGGTGAGATTAGAAATTAAAGGCAGGCGAGGCTCCCAGTAGTCAATCTCCCTCGCCACCGATTCAAAGGCGGCCAGCATCGGCTTCATCAGAGGAGAATGAAAAGCATGGGACACCTTTAACGGTTTCGTTTTGAACCCATCGGCTTGCAGAGTAGCCCCCACCGCGGCAACAGCCTCGCGCCGACCAGAAATGACCAGGCTCTGAGGACCGTTAATGGCGGCCAGGCTCACCGTCTCGGAGTAAGGAGCAATAGCGGCTTCCACCCGTTGGGGGGGAGCCGACACGGCCAGCATCTCACCCTCTTGGGGTAGAGCTTGCATCAAACGAGCTCTCGTAGCAACTAGCTTGAGGGCATCTTCGAGACCGAAGACCCCCGCCACAGTAGCGGCGACATATTCTCCCAGACTGTGACCCATGACCGCGGTGGGAACTATGCCCCAAGAGAGCCATAACTGGTAGAGAGCATATTCGAGGGCAAAGATGGCTGGTTGGGTGTAAGCAGTCTGGTCTAATTTTGAATTGGGGATTGTGGATTTGGGATTAGTAGAATTGGAATCTGGATACAGAATTTCTAGTAGGGGAAGATCTAGATAGGGGCGCAGGATTTCCTCGCAGCGCTCGAGGGCAGCTCGGAAGGTAGGTTGAGTTTGGTAGAGTTGTCGTCCCATGCCTACATACTGCGACCCCTGACCGGTGAAGAGGAAGGCTATTTTGGGGGGCTTGCGACTGGATACCTGCCCTTTCAAAAATCCGGAGGTTTCCTTACCGGCAGTAAAAATTTCCAGTTGCTCGCGCAGCCGTACAGTAGATTCTAGGACCATACAGAGTCGGTGCTCAAAATGCTCTCTTCCCGTATTGGCAGTAAAGCAAAGATCGGCAATCGATGTCTGGGGATGAGACTCTAAAAAATCGCGATATCTTTGTGCCAGTTCCACCAGAGCTTTGTCACTTTTGGCTGAGAGAGCGAACAGGTGTTCTGGGCGTTCGATGTCGTTAGCTACTGCAGCAGCAAGGGGAGCCTCTTTCAAGATTACATGGCAGTTAGTACCGCCAAAACTAAAAGCACTGACCCCAGCCAAGCGAGGCTCGGTGACCCAAGGCTGACACTCGGTAGGAATCGAAAAGGGAGTTTTTTGTAAAGAAATATAGGGATTGAGCTGCTTCAAGTGTAGGTGTGGGGGAATCTCTCGATGTTGTAGCGAGAGAACCACTTTAATCAAACCAGCGATTCCGGCTGCTGCTTCTAAATGACCGATATTAGTCTTGACCGAACCAATCCAACAGGGTTGGTCTGGCTGACGCCCTTCGAGCAGGACCGATTTGAGGGATTTGACTTCGATTGGGTCTCCTAAAGAGGTGCCCGTGCCGTGTGCCTCGACATAACTAATTTGTGTCGGTGCTACCCCAGCATTGGTTAAGGCTTGGCGGATGACCGCTTGTTGGGCAAAACCATTGGGTGCGGTGAGTCCATTGCTGAGACCATCTTGATTGAGTGCCGAACCCGCGATGAGTGCCTGAATGTTGTCTCCATCTTTGAGCGCATCTGAAACCCGCTTGAGCACTACAATCCCACAGCCCTCTCCGCGCACGTATCCATCAGCTGCCGCGTCAAATGTTTTACAGCGTCCGTCGGCTGCCATCATCTGAGCCTGGGAAAAAGTGATAGTTGGCTCTGGAGATAAAATTAAGTTGACTCCTCCCACGAGGCATAATTCGGATTCTTTTTGCTGTAGACTCTGGCAAGCTAGGTGAACGGCAACTAGGGCTGAAGAACAAGCAGTATCTATTGCCATACTCGGTCCCCGCAGATTCAGCAAATAAGATAAGCGGTTGGCAGCAATGCACGGACCGGTTCCGGTGCCGCTGTATGGTCCAATGTACGAGTAATCTTTGTAAAGAAGCCTGTGGTAGTCTATGGTGCTGAGACCGAGGAACACACCAGTCTGGCTACCAGCTAGATTAGCTCGAGCAATTCCGGCGTTTTCAAGTGCCTCCCAAGCTACTTCCAACACCAGTCTATGCTGAGGATCCATCTGTTCTGCCTCACGAGGAGAAATCTCGAAGAAGCTAGGCTCAAATCGATCTACCTGCTCCAAAAAACCACCCCAACGAGTATTCATTTTTCCCGGTGTAGCCGGTCGTGGATCGTAGAAAGCTTCGATGTTCCATCGGTCTTTTGGAACTTCAGTGATGGCATCTACTCCGTTACGCAACAGGTGCCAAAACTCTTCTGGGTTCTTAGTACTGGGGAAACGGCAGCCAATGCCGATAATTGCTATGGGTTCCATTCCAAACCTGCTAACTAGATGAACTTCTACAAAATTTTTGACCCGATCCTCGTCTGGATTACTTTTAGTGCTAAAGCCGATCGCTCTCTACTGTTTCTAACAAACGACAAGTCTAGAAAACTGCTTAAAAGTCTTGATGTTATTTTGGATAGTTTTGTCAATTGAACTTCCTGATGCCATGAGGCGCATTTCACGGTTGACAGGCCAGAGGAAGTCAAAATCGTTAAAAAAGCGACGAAAATCTGAGAGAAGACGTTGGTGATTTTTGGCAGCTAAATGAAAACCTTCATGCTCACTACAGAAACACTGCTCCATCCAATGAAGTGCTTCTCGAGCGGACATCCCAAATAAAGGAGACTGCAACATTTCGTAAACGAAGGTCATCAAAAACTGGTCATCTTTGAGGTAACGATGAGGGAAGACACCAGAAAGTCCACTAAAGCTGGCTCGTTGAACCATATAGATTGATAGATTGGCGATCAATTTCTCATAGACCGTTGGCTGCGGAAAATCTTTGTACATTTCCTTAGATAGGACCTGAGAGATAGTCGTGTGGAAAGACTCATCCAAATGATGATAATAGGAGACTGCCGTCGGAACTGGGATAAATTCTCCTTGTTTTTCCAGTTTTCTGTAATACTTGACGAGCGGGTATTCCATGCCCTTGAGTAGCATATTACCCATCATGCGTGCCGCATAGTATTGGCAAGCCAAAAAAGGCGAACCCCCTCCCCAGTTAAAGGTGAAGAAACCCTGCCAGGAAGCGGGAACCGCTCGCCCCAAAATCCCTTTGGTAGGAGTTGTGACAACAAACGTTTCTTTCTGCTCTAACTTATCTAGATATTGGGAATAGTATTGTCTTTTGTTTTTCAGCATATTCTTAGCTAAAAAACGCAAGGCGTAGTACTGAGACGTTAGCCAAGAATCACTTCCCAGGCTCGATTTATACGAGTGCGATTTTTGCAGATTTTGCAGTGGTTTCTTTCCGAGCAAAGTCGTCGCCGTCATTAAACCCATCTTACGAAAGGCATGAATGTGGGAACGTTCTTGCTGAGTTTCGAGATCGAGCTCTTTACAAATCGTGTCGTAACCTCCAATGGCTTCAAAAACGCTAGAGGTGATCTGATTAAAAGCAACTGTCTCAGTTTCAGTCTCAGCAGTATAGTTATATTTGGTAAACCAATGAAGGTGATTTAAAGCTATCTTTTGAGAAGGAGAAGCAGCTTCGTAGATTGGGGTGCCATATAGCAGTGAATGCTCGGGTTCACTCCAATAATAATTGCTATTGCTGCTGTAGTTGAAACTCCTGTCAAGTTCCTCAATTTTTTCGGTGTAGTCAGAAGCAGTATTGATGCGATAAGTGTTTTCAATTAATTTGGAATGTTTTTTTCTTTGGTCCTCAGTTAGAGTCAAAAACTGTTTTTGTTTTTCCGATGCTTTGATGGTATCTACCATGATCCTTTTTTTCCAGATTAGTGCCAATATTGATTGCTTTTTGACTAAGTAAATCGGTGGGAATAAACCAAACTATGTTACGAAACATAAACACGCTTGAAACTTTTACAAATGACTAATGACTAATGACGACCTTCGTCAGTTAGCTTTATTTGTGCCGACTTACTTATGGGGGCTTGGCTTACACTTTAAGTGTGAATTGCTCGGCTAAATACTCGGTCAGGGTTTCAATGGTGGGATAGTCGTACATTAGAGTGGGCTCTAGTTCTATTCCCAGCCAATCCTCGAGGTCACCAGTAAGACCGACTGCCGCCGAAGAGTCTAGACCGTAGCGATCGAAGGCAGTCGTGACATTAATTTCATCTGGGCTGACTTCCAACATTTGAGCCAGATAGGAGATAATCCACTCTTGAATCTCTGCCTCTATCGGCGACTCTTGGCGAATATTGCCTTCAAAAGCGGATTGGTTATTTACCGAAACTGTAGGCATTTTGGTAATTTGAAGATCTTTAATTTCCATTTTCTAGACCGGTGTAGTTTGAATTGGTGTAACTTTCTGGACAAGACAAACAGCTCGAACTTTGGCTAATTTACAACTCTCTCAAGAAGTAGATAAGTAGTTGAGCATTCATTAATTTACTGATGGAGAAAGAAAACAGGGAACAGAAAGACAATTTGTGTAATTAATTCTGCCTATGTATTTAAGAATCCTTTACCCCTTTGCTGTGGGAAAATTTATTCAACGACGTAATTTTTTGGCCTCTTTCATGCCGGCTGTTGGAACTTTGACATCCCAGACCAAACCAACAATTTCAAGAGCGCGAATTACCCAAGCTCCGGGATCGATTTGCCACCACTCCAGCCCAGCTATTGCCGAGTTGGGGAAAGCATGATGGTTGTTGTGCCAAGACATTCCCCAAGTCGGTATCGCTAGCCAGATGTTGTTGGTGCTGCGATCTTTACTATCAAAGGGGCGGCTGCCATAGACATGACCAATGGAATTGGTGCTCCAAATCAATTGATGTACCAGGAAGACGCGGACGAGTCCTCCCCAGAGAAATCCCCTAAAAACTCCCATCCACGTTACTGTCAAAATTCCTTCTAAGACAGCGGGAATAGCCAGACCTAGAATGACCCAAACTGGTTGCAGCCGATTGACTTTGACAATCACGGGGTCTCGCAGCAAGTCTTTGGCAAAAAGCATAGAATTGCTGATTTCGCCTTTTAAAATCCAGCCGACGTGAGCATGCCATAGTCCCAACAGCCGACCGCCAATTCTGTCCCCATGTAGATGAGGCGAATGGATGTCACCAACTCGGTCGCTGTATTGGTGGTGGCGTCGATGATGAGCTACCCAGTAGAGAACTCCGCCTCCAACAGCCATAGAGCCGAGGATGGCGAGAATTATTCTGATGGCAGTAGTCGTTTGGAAAGCACGGTGGGAAAAGTGCCGATGAAAACCTACCTCAAGACCAAAGGCAGTCAAAGCAAACATGCTGATTAACAGCCCTATTTCCAATGAAGTAATTTCTGATTGCCACAATAATCCCAGCGCGACTAAAAACCCTAGAAAAGGTATTAGAACAATTAAAAAACTTAACCTTTGGTAGATGCTTTGCAGGTAATTATTTTTTATGGCAATGTTTTGCTGATTTGAACCAGTAAGAGGTTTGACTGGTCTAGGGCTAGTTAATTGCATAGATCTCGATTCTGGTTGAGATTCACGATTTTCGACGTTCAGAGCTGCTTTCATGACTGTTGGCCTGTCTGTACTTGCTATTAATAATCCTTGAGAAAAATCATTTGACTGCTTTTTTCGCCTCGATCTTGCCTGCGGTCGGAACCTTAACATCCCACACCAAGCCAACTGCTTCAAGGATGCGAATTAACCAACCACTCGGGTCAATTTGCCACCACTCCAATCCGACCATTGCCGAGTTGGGGAAAGCATGATGGTTGTTGTGCCACGACGCTCCCAAAGTCGGTATCGCAAGCCAGATATTGTTGGTGCTGCGATCTTTACTATCAAAGGGACGACTGCCAAAGGTGTGTGTAATTGAGTTGATGCTCCAAAAAGCGTGATGTACTAAGAAGACTCTGACAAAGCCGCCCCATAGCAACCCCTGCAAGACTCCCATCCATGTCCCTGTAAAAACTCCTCCTAGGGCAGCGGGAATGGCAAAACCTAGGATTACCCATAACAGGTATAGCTGATTGACTTTGACAATAACAGGATCTCGAAGCAAGTCTTTGGCCAAGAGTACATTGGGAAACTCACTCTCGAATAACCAGCCGATATGAGCGTGCCATAGTCCGCGAAGTTGGTTAAGATTCTGTCCCTTGGTATTTAAGTAGGGTGAATGAGGATCCCCTGGCTGGTCGCTGTACGGATGGTGACCTCGATGATGGCTCACCCAGTGGATAACATGTCCCACCGCAGCCATAGATCCAAGAATAGTGAGGATGACTCTAATAACATTAGTCGTTTGGAAAGCACGGTGAGAAAAGTGCCGGTGAAAACCTATTTCGAGACCGAGTGTGGTCAAGACATACATGCTGACCAACAACCATATTTCTACAGGACCAATACCCGTGTACGGAAGTAGCCCAACTGCAACGACTGACCCTAGAAAAGGAACTAAAACAGCAGCAAAGCTAAATTTTCTTTGTATCTTTTGTAGTTGGGCATTCGCTGTTGTTATTTTTTGTCTGTGACTTAAATCAATCTCAAGCTTGATTTGTGTCATGCTATCCGATGGCGCTGACATCGATCTATTCATGGTTACTTAGATTTACTCTTCAAAGGTGAAAGGGTCTTGATTTTCGCTGAAATTATCTTCCGGATCGGGTATTTCATACTGGAGAATGTAGTTTATGACTTCTGATTCATTGCGTCCTGTCTTAAACAAGCGTTTGACAAAATGTAGACAATAAATTTGATAATCACTCCAATGAGTTTGCCTAGGGATGTATTTAAATCGTTTTCCCCAGCTAACAATTAATACATTTACGTATTTATGGAATGTAGCTTCACTAATGTCGAGCTCCTTTTTTGCTTCTGAGCGATTAAAAAACCGCACTTTCTTGCCGCTTTTGGGGTCGGTAACCCACATCAATTGTTTCCCCTTTAAGAAAGTTGACTTCTAGCTAAATCCTAGTTTTTTTCAAGTAATTTGCTTGACTCTCAAGTAGTCTAATTTTCTTGAAGGCTCACTCTTCCTTACCTCGCTTGCTATAATTTAAGCTCAGTTCTTCAATTTTGTCTGTGGAAAAAATCTACATTAGACATTTCCGAAAAAGATTATAAAACCCCTATAAATCATGATTGTCACTCGATACAAATAGATTAAGGTTCGTTGGAATCAGACTATTGGTAGACCAGACCTTACTAAAATCTTCTGACGAAGTCCAAGCAGACAAGGGGCTATCTCCGGACGGAGTTCATACAGCAATGGGGAGATCTCCTCCGCATGGGGGTCTAAAGTCGCCCAACTGAATTGGGCGAGCCCCCTCAGCTTGTAAGCCCCGTCCCTTACAGGGCAGAGTACCTTGGACTCTGTAACCTCACTCCCGACTAAAGTACGGGAGCATTAGCTCCCAGACATTTATTTTATCGGTTGTGTTTAGCCCTCACCATATCGGGGTGGAGCTTTCAGGGTCGGTTACATCGCACTTACTAGAAGTTACTTACAAAAACCCACAATAGTCAATGTTTTCACGACTAACTTTCCATCACGGGCACAGTATTAAGTCCCTGGACTGGAACTCCAGCCCGACCCCCACGAAGTATCAAAATTCCCAGATACCTCTACCCATTTGCAGTACTACTCGCCAGTACCTCTGTTTACTGCTCGAGCCTTGTTATAGGGTGTAACTGCGTTTAGCGATTCGGTTTAATATTAAACTACCGGAGCTTTTAGCCTTGGTCTATAAAGATTTCAGTAAGGTACGGTATCGAGTTTGTTTAATTAGGACAGCATCTTATACTGCCACCTCTGTTTCCTGAGTGGCTGTCATCTGAGGGAACCTCAGATGTTTATGCGCCACGTCCGTGGGACGGGGCTTTTAAAAGGCGGAATTCACTTTCGCCTGCAGCCCCTCCTAAAGCCACACGGTTTTCACAATCGCAAGAGTTTTTCTCAGGAGTAGTGGGGCAGAATGTGGATGTGACATACTCCCCTTCCCAACTGCTTCGCAGTATGGGAGGGGCTTCTCACCAACTCCAGCTAACGCTTCGGATACTCGATGAGCTTTATTGACGACACGGGATGTCCCTCCGCGCCGAGTTAGAAATCTAACCAGTTCTGTACAAAAACAATGCACAAAACCTTTACCTATGTACCTAGAAGATTTTACCCACCCAAGGAATCAGCAAAAGCCTCTTTGTGGATGGAACCCCCTATCTTCTCTTGTCAAGGTTCAGCAAGATCGATCAGCAATTTCAGCTTGTATCGATGTAGTAATTATCACCAAAAACTCATGAGAAGTAAAGATCCTGCCCTCCATTCATCCCATCACCAAGTCTGGGACTATGGAGTGGGACTTCTGGAGGTTTGAGTTAAATAGGGGAACTTTTCAAACATTTTTTCATCTATATCGAAAAGATGTAACCAACACAACTAAAATTAACAAAATCAGTAAAGTAAAACTAAAAATGTTAGAGATGAAACTAGTACAGTTAGACAAAGACCCCTATGATTATTCCAAAATTTATGTTCAGGTTTATTGTGCCCTGCTAGTTAGATCGGAAACTTCTGGATTTTTACCGTCAATTCCCTCTACTCAGGACAGAGCTAAAGCCGACGCGATCGCCAAAGTTGCAGGCATCCACACTGATGCAATTGTCGAATATCTCATGACTAATCTTTCTCGAGAAACTCGATCGGCTAAAAGTTGAGTTTCGTCTAACTATATTGGGAAAGTTGACTGAAAAAATAATGTGAGTTTCTCTGGCTGCTTCTGACTTTTCACGGCATCTTAAGTTGAGGCTTGAAGGCAGAAGGCAGAAGTTTGAAGTCTATGGGAATTAGACATCCTCTTGTCTCCTGCCTCAGGGTAAACGGCATCTTAAACTCAGACGAAGATCGGCTAAAATTAGTCTTGTAATGAGCGTGATTTTCGAGCTTAATTTCATTCTGATAAGACAGGGAAAGCTTTTTATTATTTAATCAAACTTTCTCAGCTTACCACTTCTGCTAGAGCCAAAATTAAGATGCGTTTGTCCTGCGCGGATTGATAAGATACTGGACATCAACTGGCTGACGTTCTTCAGACAGCCAATTTTTAGCAATTGTAGCTGCTAACTTCTTCACTCGCCTAGATGGATTATTTTTTAAATAGGCTCTCATGGTCTGCGGTTCCAAGCATAACTCTTCTGCTGCTTCTTCATGAGTTAGACCAAAAGCCAAGCGAAAATCTAAAGGATGTAATTCCTCAAGTTCCTCAAGTTGACTAATAAGTTGATTAGTATCAATCTGACAATTGTTTTTGGTAGTTACAATCAATTTACTATACCTCACAACAAATCTTTGGTTGATTCTCAAATGTCACTAAGTTAATCAGCTAGTTGAGGGACTGGAGACAGTATTGGACTGCTAGGGAGGTCTTTCAGTGACCGGGACCAGTCTTGTCAGTGAAAAGTGACCGAAGTTTATCAGTCGTGTCGATAGGTTATTGAGTGTTGGTAACTAGTAGCTGCTCACTCTCTATTGGTTTCTCCTCTGCTGAGGGATGGTCTTGGAGGAGAAGTCGATCTGTAGTGGCATCTTTGGAACTGATTGACCGATCTACAGATGTGAAATGTACCTACTTAGTCTGTAATCGATCTAATAAAGATTCGACCTCAGTGCACAGATGCCAAAACTTGACTTTGCCTTGGGGATTCTCACTCCAATCAGAGACCACATCCAAACTGCCCTCGAGAAATCCAGACCGACAAGCATAACGGCG
>JADEWQ010000111.1 GCA_015207585.1 Pleurocapsales cyanobacterium LEGE 06147
TCGCCAAGCAATTATGCCTCTATGCTATCCGCATCAACTGGCTATTTTAAATCAAGAAAAGCTAGGAAATAAAATTGGCGTGCATCAGGGGACAGTTTCGCGCTATATTTCTAAATATTTTGAAACTTCTCTGTTAGAAAGTTTTAAGCAGTTCACTAATGATAGATTAAATCTTGAATCTTATTTAACTACGTTTTTAGAAAAGAGATTTAGCAATCCAAAGAATTCAAATTTACTAGATAAAGTTTTAGTTGAAGCAATCAAAAGGTTAGACAATGAGTCTCAGAAAATTTTAAAATTTTATTATAGCCAGAGAATGAGTGTAGATGATATTGCTCGGGTTTTAAACAACCAAAAATTAAGCGAGCCCAAGGAAATTAATTCAATACTAATAAAAGCCAAAAATGACTTACAGAAAGAACTTTTAAAAAAATTAAATAAGTGGCAGGCAGAATACATTAAGTTTTGGTTAAAAAGCTATTATCAAGATAGGATTCAGTCAGTCTTGTTAAAGGCTTTTAAAGAATTAAATTCTGTCGGGCAAGAAATTTTGCGAATGCAATATTGTTACAAGATGGACGAAGGAAGAATTATTAGTTTTTACCCTACCTTTAACACGACTCAAACTATCTGCGAAGCTAAGCAGCAGTTGCAGCGTTCCCTATTTGATTGGATTGATGATACTTTAAGTATTTCATTAGATACAGAAAACCAACAAGTAAGAGAAATAGTAGAGGTCTGGCTGTCAAAAAATTTAATTTATACTAAACTATAAACAGAATAAAGATAAAAAAATAGAAAGTTAGTAATTTTTATCCCCAGCTTATTTCGAGCGAATATATTATTTAGCCATTCTAGGCGGAAACCCTTTTCCTTCTTTGTCTGGTTTGATACTGCGTTGAGTTCAATATTTTTTGAGTAATTTGACCATAAATAAAGCTGAGACTAACTTTAAATCTTTTAGCTAATTCTCTTTGAAAACTTTCTCTGTTTTCGTATGCGGGGCAAAGGCAACTCATAAAGACCTAAAAGATACTTTATGTTAGCTTCACTTACCGAAACAGAAAAAACTTTCGATTTGAAAGCAGTTTACGGCGATGCACCCAACCCTACAAAACTTTAACTGTTTGCAAATACTAAATTTCAGTTAATCTAGGAATTAATTGGGCTAGATTACAAGGACGATTACGGGAATCGAGTTGATCTTGAATAATATTCCATCCCGTTTGACAAGCACCAGAAGAACCAGGCAAACAGAATATATAAGTACCGTTAGCAACCCCAGCCAGTGTCCGAGATTGAATAGTAGAGGTTTTAATCTCCTGATAGGAAATCATTCGAAATATCTCGCCGAATCCTGTAATTTCCTTATCGAGTAAAGGCTTAATCGCCTCTGGTGTACCGTCTCGGCCCGTAATTCCAGTACCACCAGTAGTTAGAATAACTTGAACAGATTCATCCGCAATCCATCGAGATACAATTGCGCGAATTTTATAAATGTTATCGGGAACAATAATTTTTTCCGCTAAGTAATGTCCTGCAGTATTTAGGTTATCGATTAAGATTTTTCCCGATTTATCGTCAGCTTCAGTTCGAGTATCGGAAACAGTCATTACCGCAATTTGTAAAGGAAGCAAAGATTCGCTTCGATCCATATTGAATTCTCCGTTTTAGACTATACTTCTTGAGGCTGATTTTCCGTAAAAATACCATAAACTAACAAATACGATGATTTTGGGTGATTTTCCGTTTCTATCAACCAGTTTTTTATTAAAGAGTTTTTGATTCTTGTTTAATCTCTGAGACATCAAATTTTGTTTCTGTTGCTAACTAGATAAGATCTCGGCAAAGCCGAGGCGCAAAGCAGTGCTCGCATCATCCAAATCAATCCTCCTTGTCGTTTTGATAATGGTTATCATTATAGTTGACGTATAAACCATACTCTGTTGTAGTTTAATTTAATATTTCCGAAGAAATGTGTATGGTGATGCGCGGCGTACAAAAACCTAGTTCTTGGACTTCTACCAGTGCGGTAAGGGTTGTATTTGCTGAAGATGCGAAAACCCGCCAGGAGTTTATGAGAAATTAAATTGGCTTTTTAATTGCGATCGCAATTAATCCGTGAGACAGCGATCGCTGAATTCAACTGAAAATCGTAACTAATAATTTTTATCTCTTAGAGCAGAAAATGAGCGATCGCAATAAGCGAAAAACTGCATAAAGTATTTTGTAAGTATTAGAAAGCTATTTTTGTGACTGTTCTCGATCGAATTTCGAGGCAGCTTCTTCCATTGCATGGCTTAGTTTGTCCCAGGCACTCTGAAAGCCTGATTTAAGAGTTTTCCAAGCTTGACCTCCCGAAGCTTTGAGTTCCTGTAACCTTTGTTGTGTTACATCCCGTTTTACTTTTAGTTCTTCAATTTGTTGATTTAAGTCCGCTTGAACATCTGTCCTTGTTTGTTGAACTTTGGCTTGCAGCTCATCAATTCTCGCCCCTAACTGACTCAATCTAGCTTCCATTGTCTCCTGATAAGCTTTTTTGTCTTCCATCATTTTTCTCCTGCTTGCTAAAAATCGATTTTTCTGTTGGCACTACTAGAATTCGGAGCAACTTTTGAAAGTTATCTAGAGTAGGAGAATACCTTTTCTAAAATCAAAAAACTATCCTATCTTATAAAATACTAGCTTAAGCTTGGGAGAGGAAATCATTAACTTTACCCAAATTGTGGCATCTGAATAGGTCAACCTAATAACTATTAATAACTATATTGTCGAAAAAATTCATAGTCTTGAAAAAAACAGGCTAAAAACTCACCATTGGCAACATCTGCTAAAGTTAGCCAATTTGAATTAGGAATAAGTTGTGTCATTTGGGATTTATGTTGTTCTAATGCGGCGCGTTTGAGTTCTAAAACATCTTTTACATCGACATAGTATCTAAAATTTGTCATTAAGCTTAATCCCAAGCCCGAATTTAAACTTTTTTTTAAGACAGATAAAATTTCCTGCCTACTATTTCCTAAACTTGTCCAGGGCCATTGTCGCCAAAACCAGATAGGATACTCGTAGATAACTGCATTAACTTTACCTATTTTAAGTGCAGAAATTACAATTTTGTTAGTAGCATCATGGTCGGGCACGCCATCTTGGTAATAGGGAATAAAAATTTCTTCGGGTCGGTAGCGTAAAATAATTTCTGTAACTCTCTCTCTAGCCTTATCCTGATTTTGAGCTAAAGTTCCATCCTTAAATTGCAAAAAAATAACCTCGTCTTCTTCTACCCCTAGCACTCGGGCAGCTGCTACTGCTTCCTTTGCGCGAATAGATTTAAGTTCGATTTCTGGCATTAGATGAGCGTGAGATCTACACCCATCAGTCATAAAGACAATTTGTAGGTTTGCTCCTGCTTGCTTTTTATGGATGATAGTGCCTCCACAACCAAGAGTTTCATCATCCTGATGGGGAGCAAAAACAATCGCAGACTTGCCAAGATCTTGTTTATCTAATTCTCTACTCGAATGATTTATCCAATAATTATAAAACTCTCGCACCAGAGTTTTCATGAGCACTTTACTCCTGAGTTGTACGGCAAAGCTGTTGGTACTACTAAGAGGATATCTGAAAAGTAAAAAAGCTCTCGTTATATTAGTCTGTCAATAAGAAAAAAGACGGGAACGAGAGTAATGAGTCAATCATATCGTACTGATTTAATTGATGAACAATGAGAACTACTAATACCAATTTATATGAAATACAAAATCAAAACATAAAAAAAAGATTTGTTTTACGCTTTAACTTAATTCCTGCTATCTATAATTATGAAGTTTAGTCAATATAATATATAATTTTGTTGGTGTTGCTTGGCACTCGCGTAGCGAGACCACTACTTTTGCAAGAGATATATTGATAACGAGATATTCTCAAGTCCTTTTCAAGAGCATAAACTTTGGTTATTTAGACTAAAGTTAAAGGAACAAACTGGAATCAGTTAAGTTCTCTTATTTCTAATCTTGCAAATCTCGCTAAATTAAATTTTTGTGTCTTTAACTATTACTTATACTGCCATGTCTTTTAAAGTAAAGTTTAGGATATGCTAGTGCTTTACAGACTAACCTCCAGATATTCTGACAAAAATGTCATCAAATAATTGCTCTGTTCTGTTTAAGCGCAATTGCTATTTTTGTTATTTCCACTTCAAAAATAAAATTTAATAAGGATCTCAGTCATGATTGGCTTCAAATCAATAGGGTCCACTGTCAGTGGTGATGAAATCCTGGAAGTTTCACTAACAGGGCAATTACTGCTAGATTGTCCATTACTTAACAAGGGAACAGCCTTCACCGAAGCAGAGCGAGATGAATTAGGTTTACAGGGACTATTACCGCTTTGCGTGATAACTCTAGATCGGCAGGTGAACCTCGCCTATGAAGAATACCAACAGAAAAATACAGACATTGAGCGCAATCTTTTCCTTAACAGCCTGCATGACACCAATGAAACGCTCTTCTTCGCCCTGATGCAAGAGCACATCTCGGAGATGGTGCCTAAGATCTACACTCCGGTTGAGGCGGCTGCCGTTAAAGCATTCAGTCACATCTATCGCAGACCCCGCGGCTTGTTCATTTCCTATCCAGAACGAGACAAGATGGACACCATCATTGAAAACTACCCTTACCCTAATGTAGAAGCGATCGTTGTCACAGACTCTGAAGCTATTCTGGGAATAGGTGACCAGGGTGTAGGTGGGATTGGTATCCCGGTGGGCAAACTCGCAATCTACACACTCTGCGCGGGAATTCATCCAGCAACTACGTTACCGATTGTCTTGGATGTAGGTACAGACAATCAAACACTCCTGAACGAGCCACTTTATTTAGGCTGGCGTCACGAACGCCTGCGGGGTCAGGAATATGATGATTTTATCGAAGCTTTTGTTCAGAGCATCATGCGCCATTTTCCCAAGGTGTTTTTGCAGTGGGAAGATTTCGGTCGCTCCACTGAATTACATGAAGCCGTCCCCGCAGATTTGAGCGACTGGACCGAGGGGCGGGTACTGGTCGCAACAGGCAGTCCTTTCCCCGATGTTCATTACCGGGGACGAAGTATTGCCATTGGAGAGTGCAATAACTGCCTGATTTTTCCGGGTTTAGCCTTGGGGGCGATCGCTTCCCAAGCTAAGCACATTACTGATGAGATGATTGAGGCAGCCTCTCGTGCCTTGAGTGAGTGTTCCCCAGCCTTGAAAAATCCCCATGATGCTCTCGTGCCTTCGTTGGAGGAAGTGCGGGAGGTATCCCGGCAGTTGGCGATCGCCGTTGGCATAGCCGCCCAAAAAGCAGGAGTGACCGAAGCGAGCACTCCTGAAAAACTAGCACAGAAGGTAGCAGCGAAGATGTGGACTCCTCACTATGCTCGCTACCAGAAGGTCTGACACCATTGTCTTGATTTTCTCTACGCGCTCTTGAGAGAAATTACAAGACCTGAAGGACATTTCATGTATATGAGAAATACTGCCTTAAGGAGTTTAAAAAGGATGCAAACCGATCGTTCTTCCCAAGGTGCCACCCGCACAGAAACCGATAATATGGGGGCGATTGAAGTACCGGCCGATCGCTACTGGGGAGCTCAAACCCAACGCTCCTCGATCTACTTCGCGATTGGTCATGACACAATGCCCAGGGAATTAATCCGGGCGCTCGGCATCCTGAAAAAAGCTGCTGCTGCCGTAAACCAGGAATTGGGCAAGCTGCCAGCCGAGAAAGCGAAATTAATTATTCAGGCTGCCGAGGAGGTAATTTCCGGCAAACTGGACGACCACTTTCCATTACGCGTCTGGCAAACGGGTAGTGGCACCCAGACAAATATGAACGCCAATGAAGTGATTGCCAACCGGGCGATTGAACTGGCGGGAGGGGTTTTGGGTAGCAAAGACCCAATTCATCCCAATGACCACGTCAACATGTCCCAGTCCTCTAACGATACATTCCCCACAGCAATGCACATTGCTGCAGTCGAGGAGATCGACCATCAACTCATTCCAATGGTGACTAAGCTAAGGAATGCCTTGGCAGCTAAGTCAGAAGAGTTTAAAGACATTGTCAAGATCGGTCGTACCCACCTGATGGATGCTGTACCCCTGACACTGGGACAGGAATTTTCTGGCTATGTTGCCCAACTCGATCGAGACTTAGAGTGCATCGAGGGAACCTTACCACACCTATATGAGTTGGCGATCGGGGGTACCGCGGTGGGTACTGGACTGAATACTCATCCAGAGTTTGCCCAGCGGGTCGCCACTAAAATTGCCGAACTGACGGGATTGCCCTTTGTTACTGCTCCCAACAAATTTGCAGCTCTGGCTGCCCATGATGCGATCGTCATGACCAGTGGTGCGCTCAAGACTTTGGCTTGTTCCTTAATGAAGATCGCCAACGACATACGCTGGCTCGGTTCCGGTCCCCGTTGCAGTCTGGGGGAACTGATTCTGCCAGCCAATGAACCCGGTTCCTCAATCATGCCCGGTAAAGTTAACCCGACTCAGTGCGAAGCAATGACAATGGTCTGCGTGCAGGTAATGGGAAATGATACTGCTATTACAGTTGCTGGCTCTCAAGGTAACTTTGAGTTAAATGTGTTCAAACCAGTAATAATCCACAACCTGCTGCATTCGATTCGCTTACTTTGGGGAGCTTGCTCGTCGTTTACCGATTACTTGGTGGTGGATATTCAGCCCAATCGGAAGCAGATTCAGCATTTTCTCACCAACTCCCTGATGCTAGTTACTGCCCTTAATCCCCATATTGGCTATGACCGTGCTGCTCAAGTTGCCAAGAAAGCTTATGCCGAGGAAAAAACTCTCCGAGAAGCCTGTGTCGAATTGAGATTTTTGACAGAAGAAGAGTTTGACAAACTTGTTCGACCCGAGCAGATGATAGGTCCTAATTCATGAGATCGCCCACATTCAAAGGCATGTAAATTAATGAAGGTTTGCGGATATTGTCCTTGGGAAACAGGGACACTGCTTGTGGAGGGGAAGTAAGACGAAGTCGCCGTTCTCCCGGAACCTGAGTCCGGGAGAACGGCGACCGAAGAGTGGACGTAAAAAGTCGACTACGAGACTACCCTGTGTGAAGCAAGAAGCCCGCGCCTACTCGTAGAGAGGCGCTGGATACTTCACAAAATTCCTTGTAAGTTTAGAATAAAACCAACTAAAACATTCTCTCCATTTAGTTGTGTGGGATTGGAGAGCGTTTCCGGTGTAGAAGAATCGATTCGATAAATCTGGCGTTGCTGAATTAAGACATGAATCGATCAGGAACAGGTACATCTGAAAATCTGAGATAGTGAATTAGCAATCGAATAGAATGTTTAAGCATCTCGACTGATTTTGAATAACAGAGAGTTTTACGATTGTTACGAGCTAGATAGTGTCTTAGTCTTGTGTTCTCTCCCTCAACTCTCGTCATATAAGTCTTGCCTATAATCTGATTGCCATCAGGAATAAAACCGGGATAAACTTTCCAGCCATCGGGGACATAAAAATAGCACTGCCATTTTTGAACAATCTCCCAAAGAGGTTCAAAAGTATTCGCACTGCGGTCGCCTAAAACCCAACCTAAAATCCCTGATTGAAAATGAGCTACTGCCGTCCAGAGCCAAATCTTGTTTTTTTATGACCGATAAAAGTTTCTAATTCATCTAATTCTCCCACTTGTGGAATTGCCTCGGGTTCGTAGGTATCTGGAAGTAATTCACCCACCTCTCTCACCCAAGTAATCACTGTAGTATGATGAACTCCCTTTACTCTTTCTATGGCTCTCAAACCCATACCATTAACATACATTTTTAAGCATTCACGCTTAAATTCGTTACTGTAACCCAGATGAGGTTCATAATTTTCTATGAATTGGCGCTCGCAGTTGACACAGATATAATTCTGTTTTCCTTGTCTATTTTTCCCGTTTTTACGAATATGTTTTGACTTACATTCAGGACATTGCATGATTACTTTTTCACCAATTCATATCTCAATTATGCAACGCCATATTTTGATTTTCCCAAGCACTTTCGGGACAGTAACGCTGTAATCGTTTGAGTAAACCTTTATGAACGGGCTGGTTAGGGTAGCTTTGTTTAATTTGGTCTAATGTATCCTTTTTAAAAATCTCAAAGTCAGGTATTTGGTGAATATAGGCAATTACGGGTTTTCCTTGAGCAAGAGTAGCAGCCAACTCCGAGTCTTTGCCGAAAGTGTCCGACTCCTGAACATGATAAATGGTACATCGAGAGCGTTTGATCATTAGACCTTCTACTAATCCTTTGTCGATGCGGTCTTCACAATAGGCTTGAGTGGGGTCAAAGTATCTCAGTTTTAGGTGTTTGAGAGACTCATTCTGGAATAGTTTCTCGACAAATGCGCTAACTAGAAGAAACTCGTAGCGATTGCGCATAGAGGTAGCGACGTAAACGTCCATGTGGTCTGAGACTAGGTAAGCGTCATGATTTTTCCGACCTAGTTGGCGGTAATGTTCCATTTCCTCTTTCTGCGTCTTCAATTCTTGATTGTCGGGGTTCTTTTCCAGTTCTTCTTTGAGGTTTTTCTCAACGATGTAGCCTAAGTAATATGCTTTATCAGATGGAATTTTATGCAGAGTGTGTAAAGGTTCGTGGCGACTTGTATAATGAGACTCATTCAAAGATGTAATTGGCTGTAGTTCTTTCTCAATAGCCGATCGCTCCATTTGAGAAAGACGCTTGAAGGCATATTTGATATGTCCGTATAAGAACATAGCAGTTTGGCAAAACTTGTCCACTCCCTGCTCTAGATTTTCAAAACTGGCGATGACTGCTTCGTCCCCAAAGACCCATTTGAAGAAATCCTTTGTAACTCGGTCATAACCGAGGGTAAGTAGTAGCTCATTGAACTGGCTATAGCCAAGATCACCCTGATTGAAAAGGTTGTTGTTTTCTAAGTATTGTTTGAATTTTTGCTTGTTGTCAGAAAGAGGTTGACCAGTCAGCTCGATCAGTAGTTTGATAGTTTTATCTTTTTGAGCAACGGTAGGGAATTCACTTGTTTTTACGAGCATAGTAATTATCTCAAAGACTACAGTTATAAAATTTCTTGCTTGTATGCAGCGTTTATAGCGATCGCGAAATAACTGTACTAGCTGTCAAAACCATTAGGACGATGATGAATCCAGGGTTTAGCGGCTTCTAGTTGGGCAGCCAGAGCAATAATTGTGGCTTCGGCAGCGGGTTTGCCTACTAACTGAATTCCAATAGGTAAATTATGGCGATCGAAATCTGTGGGGATGGTCATTGCTGGTTGTCCGCTAGCATTAAAAGGCGGACAAGGTGCAATCCAACTAATAATTTTTTGGAGAGTTTCTGCCGGACTCAAATCTATCCACTCGCCAATCCGAATTGATGGATGGAGATAGGTAGGCAAGACTAATACGTCATAACACTCGAAAAAGCTAACAATTTGTCTGGACAATATTTGTATTTCAGTAACCGCTTGCAAGTACTCTCCTGCAGAACCCGATTGTTGAACGATCCAGCGATTTATCGGACTGAGTACTTCTGGGAGAATACCAGCAGAAGCTACCCCTGCAGCCCAAACTTTTGTGAAAGGTTCGATTAAAGGACTAAAATCGAGACAATTAGGTTCAATAATATGTCCCATGTCTTCTAGTAGTTGCACTGTTTCGATTACACTCTGTTGGCAAAGTTCTGTCGCTTCACCGATAGAGGGAATAGAAGTAGAAAAAGCAATGCGTAGCTGAGGTAATGTTTGCTCAGTTGCTGCCAGGAAGGGGATTTCTGGTTCGGGCAACCAATAGGGATCGCCCGTAATATAACCAGCGATCGCATCCAATAAAGCAGCTGCATCGGCAACGGTACGGGCTAAACAACCATTGGCAGAGATCCCGTTTTGATGGTCTCCTACAGGCGCAAAAGAGACTCTTCCTCTCGATGGTTTAATACCTACCAAACCACAGCAAAAAGCAGGACCGCGAATCGAACCCCCTCCATCGCTACCTTGGGCGATCGCACACAAACCAGCGGCTACGGCAGCAGCAGCACCGCCACTGGAACCTCCTGCACTATAATCTAGATTCCAGGGATTGCGAGTAGGACTAAATCCTCTTGATTCAGTATAGGGCAACGAACCCAACTCGGAAGTAGCTGTTTTGCCTAAAATGGTGAACCCTGCCAATTTCATTTTGGTAACGACACCATCGTCATAAGTAGCAATTTTGTCTTTGAGGGCTGCTACTCCATAAGTATGAGGCATTCCTGCTACTGAGTTAAGGTCTTTAATTGCTGTCGGAACGCCAAAAAAAGGAGGAAGTTCGGCAGTATCTTTGGTTCGGGCTAACTGTTCGGTTTTTGCCTTGGCATCGGCTAAAGCTGTATCCGCTGCCACGTGATAGAAACATCCCAATCGAGCATTAAATTGCTCGATTCTGGCTAGATAGAGTTCGCTTAATTCTAGAGGCGATACTTCGCGATTACGAACTAGTCTTGCTTGTTCTAGTGCAGGGGTAAAGGCTAAATCTGTTGGATTCATTGATGACCTCTTCAATCAAAGGGCTGTTATATTAACTAACGATAGTTTTTCTATTTTTAATAATTATGCTGGGGGCGATCGCGGGAGATATCATTGGTTCTGTCTACGAAGGAAATAATATTAAGACCAAAGATTGTCCTTTATTTAGTCCCCATTGTCGTTTTACTGACGATACAGTTTTGACAGTTGCTATTGCCGATGCTCTTCTCCACAATCAAGAATACGCCAAATTACTCAAACAATATTATCGTCATTATCTCCATGCTGGTTATGGGATGAATTTTAAGATTTGGGGAGAGTCCAGCAGCAATGAACCCTACAACAGTTGGGGTAATGGTTCGGCAATTAGGGTCAGTCCGATTGGATTTGCTTTTAACGACCTGGATTTGGTTCTAGCAGAAGCCAAACGTACTGCAGAAGTAACTCACAACCATCCTGAAGGAATTAAAGGGGCACAGGCAACTGCTGCTGCAATCTTTTTAGCTCGTAACGGTTATGATAAGATTGCGATCGCTTCTTATCTAGAGACTACCTTTGCCTACGATTTGAGTCAAACTTTAGAAGCGATCCGACCCAACTATCAATTTGACATATCCTGTCAGGGTTCCGTCCCTCAAGCTATAATTGCTTTTTTGGAATCTGTCAACTTCGAGGATGCTATCCGAAATGCAATTTCTTTAGGCGGTGATAGCGATACAATTGCTGCCATTGCTGGCAGTATCGCCCAAGCATTTTACTGTGGCGTACCAAAATCTATTGCTCGGCAAACTTTAATGTATCTCGATCGATCTCTACGGGTCGCAACAGAAAAGTTTATGTCCAAGTATAGACTTAAGTAAGTGGCTATAAATATAGATATTAGGTATTAGGTGGTAAGTATTAGCTAATTGATAATTATCAATTATCCATTAACTATTGGCTATAGGATTAACGCAAATCCTATTTATTGTTTCTTGTAACTCATTCAGATTTAAAGTCACCACCAGCCCGTCTTTAGTATTAACAAATGCTCTATCTGAACTGCGATCGCTATAGGTAAAAGAGTGACCTTGCTCGACAGCGTACTCACCAATCGTTTCAGGAGATTGACCGATAAATCTCTGCCAACCAGAAAGACGAGGGTTAATATCTGTGCGGTTATCAGTGCATACCCGCCAATCTTCTTCACCGCGATCGTAGCTCTCTAAATTAGAGTTATTTAAATTTAAATCGGAGTTATCATTAGAAGAAGTCAGAGTATTTCTGCGATAAGAAGAGGCCGCTTTTAGTTCTGGTTCAAAAATAATTTCATTATTATTATGCATTACTGATGAATAGTAACCATCAGAATTCAAGCCGGCAAAGTAAGTTATTTTTCCATCTACTGCTTGATATATATTCCCTCCAAAAACTCTTTCTGCAGGAAGTAAAACTGCCCGCTCAGGAGCAGACTTTGACTGACGATAATAGTAAAATTCTTGCCCTCGACGACAAATATTTATATAGTAATTTTGTGTCTCAAAAGCATATATTTCTTCAAAAGAATTTCCTAATTGTTGACAAACGCGCCAGCTTTGAGCTAACAACAAAGGCGATCTGTGCTGTAATTGAGAAAACTGATCGGCGATAGCGGCTCTTCTAGATAATCCAGCTAGACTCAAAAATACAGCAGTTATTAAAGCTATTTTTTCCCACAAATTGCTCATTGTTAAATGCTTCTCAAGCCAAAATCACCTAATTATTTATTGAAAATCGGATAATCAATCGATCTGAACAAATCTGAATAAACGTTAAGAACAACCAGGACTACATCGACCATGTGTTAAAACTGAACAGCCAGATATTCGGCATCTTTATTTTTGATTAGATGAAGTCTAATTAACAATAAAATTGAGGCTGTTAGTTTAAGCACAAGCGATGGGCAAAAAATTGGCAAAAAATTGGTATAAATCTCTTTTTTTTCCTTTTAGTTTCTTGTTATGGTCATTCTTTTCTTCCTCTAATTTGGCTGTATCTTCATCCGATCCTAATTTAACGGTAGAATGTGAAATCTTGGTAATTGGCGGTGGATTAGCGGGCTCGGCAGCTGCCTATGAAGGTCTGCTAGCGGGAAAAACCGTTTGTTTAACAGAAATTACTGATTGGGTTGGCGGACAAATATCTTCCCAGGGAACGTCAGCTCTAGATGAAAGAACAACACAGCGGGCACTTCTTTTCTATCCTCGTGGTTATCTAGAGCTACGACGACGGATGGAAAACTTTTATGGGGAAATTAACCCCGGAGATTGTTGGGTGAGTCAATCTTGTTTCCTTCCCCATGATGCCCATACTGTTTTGATGGAGCAGTTAGAGGCAGCAGCCAAGGAAGGCAAAGGCACACTGAAATGGTTTCCTTCAACCGTAATTAAAGAATTAGAAACAAAAACTGTTGAGGGTGGTGGAACTGGAGAACAAATAACCAGCGCAACTGCCATTCAACACAGTCCCGCTCCAGGAGCACCTCCTCTCAATACAGAACCCCTTTCCGCAATAATTGAAGACGCTTATAGCTATGAAAACTCATCTCGGTTTGACAAAGAGATTATTCGCTTCGTTGCCAAACCATCTTCTCAAGATAAACCCGCTGACTGGATTGTCATTGAAGCGACGGAAACCGGAGAGATTGTTGGTCTGGCAGATGTGCCCTATCGTCTCGGTATCGACCCCCTTTCTCACTTAGAACCTTCCTCTTCTAGTCTCAGTAATGACCCCTACTGCACTCAAGGTTTTACTTATACCTTTGCTATGGAGGCAACCGAAGAGCCACAACCACACGAGATGCCTCCCTTTTATCTACAGCATCATGCCTACTATAGTTATGAACTAGAACGTCTAGCCAACTTCGATCTTGTCTTTACCTATCGCCGTATTTGGAGTCCGGAGCGGGGAGAAGAGCAAAAATTTGGTGGCATTACTTTTACCATCCCTACTCCTGGAGATATCTCCATGCAAAACTGGACTTGGGGAAACGATTATCGTCCCGGTACGGCAGAAGATAACCTAGTTTATACTCGGGAACAATTAGAAGCTACGGGACAATTAGAACCAGGAGGCTGGTTGGGAGGTTTGCGGACAGAAACTCTCAAAAAAGGCGAAGAACACGCTCTGGGCTATTTTTATTGGCTGGTGGCGGGTACCACAGACTCCCAGTTAGGAGATGGCGTAAAAAAACCCAACCCCAACAATCGTTTTCTCTCCGGACTGGATTCTCCGATGGGAACCGTTCACGGACTGTCTAAATATCCCTACATGCGTGAGGGAAGAAGAATTATCGGACGACCTTATCGTGGATATAGGGAAGGTTTTACTGTTTCCGAAGTGGATATTTCTCGCGTCAATTATCGTGATGAATATTACCGCAATACTCTCTCCCCCGTAACCTATCGTCAATTGTGGACGGTAATCGATGGACTTGAAGCACTCGGCAGCAAAAATGTTGACATAGATAAATTAAAACGGCGCACGCGTTCCACAATTTATCCTGATTCGGTGGGTATCGGTCACTATGCGATCGACTTTCATCCCTGCATGAGTGAAAGTCCGGCAGAAAAACCAGGCAATACTGAAAGAGAAGGAGAAAGAAGAGGTCAGGGGCAAGCTTATCCCTTTCAAATACCTTTGAGAGCCATGATTCCTCAAAAGATCGACAATCTTATAGTTGCTGGAAAGAGTATCGCTACCAGTCATATAGCTGCCGCTGCCTATCGGGTGCATTCTTTTGAATGGTCTTCTGGTGCAGCCGCAGGCATAACCGCTGCTTTCGTTTTCGATAAAGGAATGTTGCCCTATCAATTGATCGAAGAGCCTTTCTTTAGGGCAAAAAACCTGCAAATGCTCAAACGCAAATTAGATGAAAGTGGCAATCCCACCGCTTTCCCCGATACCTCTATTTTTAATCAATCTTGGGATGAGTGGCAGTAACTAAAAACTAACAGCGATCGCTAGACAAGACCAATAGAGAGGTCTCACAAAGGTAGACTGTTTACATTTAATGGTTTTGGTTGACGGGGAGAGCGAAAGAACTGGAATAGGGAGACAAGGAAAACTTAAATTTTCTTCCTTCGCTTCCAATCTCCCCATATTTTTACTTACTGAGTTCTTTGTCTAAATTCCATGCCGCACTAATTAAAGCTAAGTGGGTAAAAGCCTGGGGAAAATTACCCAGTGCTTCGCCACTGACTCCTGTTTGTTCGGCATAAAGTCCCAGGTGATTGGCATAACTGAGCATTTCTTCAAAAATTAGTCGCGCTTGGTTAAGTCGATCTCGATCTCTTCTTCCGGCTCTAGTTAGTGCTTCTACCAACCAAAAAGTACAAAGATTAAAAGTTCCTTCCTCACCCTCAAGACCATCACCAGTATCTTCGAGATTATAACGATAAACCAAACTATTAGAAACCAATCCCCCTTTTTCCGGCATACGGTTAATTGAATCGATAGTTTTTAACATTCGAGGGTCGTTGGGAGACATAAAAAAGACTAATGGCATAATTAAGTTGCTGGCATCTAGGGAGCAACTACCATAGTGCTGAACGAAAGCTTGACATTCCTCATTCCATCCTTTTAGGTTAATTTCTTCATAAATACAATCTCGCTCTTTAAGCCATCGTTGTCTGTCGGCAGGAAAAGAACGTTTGTCAGCTAGACGTAAGCCTCGGTCTAATGCTACCCAGCACATCAACTTGGAGTAAACGTGATGTTTCCTTTCGTCTCGAATTTCCCAGATACCTTCATCGGGAAGTTGCCAATGATCGCAAATCCACGAAAGTAATCGTCGCAAATGTGTCCACAAGTCGTAAGAAATCGGTGCGCCATATTTATTGAAGAGATAGACTGAATCCATTAACTCGCCATAAATATCAAGCTGTAACTGTTTTTGCGCTCCATTACCAATTCTAACCGGACTAGAGCCTCTGTAACCTTCCAGATGTTCTAAAATTTCTTCTTTGAGTTCGTGCCGTCCGTCAATTGCATAAACTGTCTGGAGTGCTCCATCTGGCTCTAATTCGTGGCAACGAGCTTCAAGCCAGCCCATAAACTGAGCTGCTTCTTCGGTAAAGCCGATGCGTAAAAGTCCATAAAGAGTAAAAGCTGCGTCCCGAATCCAAGTATAGCGGTAATCCCAGTTGCGTTCTCCTCCAAGTTCTTCAGGAAGCCCACAGGTAGGGGCGGCAACGATCGCGCCAGTAGGTTCGTAAGTTAACAATTTTAAAACTAGTGCCGATCGCTCTACCGTCTCGCGCCATTTTCCTTGATAAATACACTGGGAAAGCCAACGCCGCCAATAATCTACAGTAGCCTCAAATAACTGTTGTGCTTCCTGTTGATGGCATGATGGTCCACAATCGGAGCCAGATTCCATGTATCGTAATACGAAAACTGCAGCTTGGTCAGCCTCGAGGGTAAACTCCGTGTAAACGCCGCGCTCATTTTTGTTTAAAGGAATGTCTGTAATTAATCCTAAACTTAAGGTAGGCGACTGAAAAGAGGCACCGCTGTCAGTAATCATCGTTTGATGGGAATCGCGGGCATAGTTAAAAGCAGGATAGCACTCTAGATGAAACTTCATTCTAGAGCGAATGCCTCGAACCTGGCGAACTAGCCAGTGGTAACCTCGTTGCCGCTCGGAAAGACCTACAGGCATGAAATCCACGATTTCGCCAACGCCGCAAGAGGCTAAAAAGCGAGTGACTAAAACATTGGTTTCGGGCCAGTAAAATTGTTGATAAGTGACTTCATCGTAACTAGGATAAATTCGGAAATGCCCGCCTTTTTCGTGGTCTAATATGGCGGCAAAAACACTAGGTGAATCGTGTCTGGGAAAGCAAAACCAGTCAATCGAACCATTTTTTCCCACTAGAGCCGTGGTGTGCATATTTCCAATAATTCCGTAATTTTCGATTGGCTGGTATCCCATAGTTTTGTTTTTTATGTGCGACCTATTTGTTGAGATTATAAATAAATTATGAAAGGGTAAGTCGTTTTTATTATATCGATAGCCTGGTTTGATATCTTTACGAAGTGCAAGCAAGCGAGGGGCTGTGTCCAGTCGACCTGGAACAACGCGCCCCGTCAGTCACCAGTTTTTCTTTCACTGATGACTGGTGACTGTTGTAAGCACCAGGGCGGAGTACCTTGCACTATCCAGATAATCTTTCTAAGGATCAAAATCAAGGATTGCGATCGCCCCCGATTTACTTAGTGTAAGTTAGCTCTATAGTTAGCCATTCTTAATATAAAAGAACAGCGCAAGCATAATATAAAAGTTTATTTGTAAAATTTTAGTACTATAAAATTATCAAATAAGAACTTTGTTTTCAAAAAGTTTTTACTTGTTAATACTGAAGAAAATTTAATTTTTGGGGTTTGGTTTTTCTCTTACTTACGACTTGGATTATATAAGAGGGAGTTGAGCAAGGAGTTCTGAGAATGAACGATCCTCTTTTATTGGTGGAGGGTTTAGGACGAAAAGTCGAGCATCGCTGGCTCTGGAGAAAAGTCGATTTGAGACTGTATCCGGGTGACCGCATGGCAGCGATCGGACCGTCAGGATCTGGTAAAAGTTTACTACTGCGAACCCTAGCTGGTTTAGACCCAATTCAGGAAGGACAAATTACTTTCCAGCAACAGTCTTTGCAAAAATGGTTTATGCCCCACTATCGCGCTCGTGCGATCTATTTACACCAAAGACCGTCATTACTAGAGGGAACGGTAGAAAGCAATCTTCAAGATGTTTATCAACTATCAGTTCATCGCAAAAGAAGTTATGACCGTCAGAAAATTTTAAATTACTTAGAGCTTTTGGGTCGCTCTGACAACTTTTTGGAACGTCCAAGTACGACTCTCTCTGGAGGGGAAGCGCAGATTGTTGCTTTTTTGCGAGCCGTGCAACTTTCTCCTCTGATACTTCTCTTAGACGAACCTACAGCTTCTCTCGATGCCGAAACTGCCCACCGCCTTGAAAAACTAGTTGAAATGTGGCAATCAGAAGAGCCTAATAGAGCTTATCTTTGGACAAGCCACGACCGAGAACAGCTTAAGCGAGTGACAGACTATCAACTGACTTTAGGAGAAACCCTTAGTGGAGAGTAATTATATTTCAATTAGTTATGAGCAACTCGTCCTAGCTGCTCTGTTAATTTTAATTAATATCACTCTTTCTTGGGTTTTACGGTTGGGATTGAGCCAAAGTCTGTGGTTAGCTTCGTTGCGAATGGTCGTTCAGTTATTACTGGTGGGATATGTTCTTCAGTGGCTCTTTACCCTTCGCAATCCCGGAGCGATTTTAGCGATCGCTTTAGGGATGACAGCTATTGCTGGCACATCTGCCGTAAACCGCAGTCGCAGGCGATTTAGAAATGTTTACTGGAATAGTTTTGTCTCGATTTTGGCATCATCATTTTTGGTCACGAGTCTGGCTGTACTTGCCATCATTAGGATCGAGCCTTGGTACGATCCTCAGTATCTGATTCCACTTTTGGGGATGATTTTGGGCAATGCTGTGACGGGAATTTCTCTGGCTTTAGATCGTTTTATGGAAGACTTGGTCAGCCAGCGGGAAAAGGTAGAGGCACTGCTAGCTGTGGGAGCGACTCGTTGGGAAGCAGCCAGAGGAACGGTTAAAGAAGCGATTAGGGCTGGCATGATTCCTACTATTAATTCCATGATGGTGATGGGACTAGTCAGCCTGCCAGGTATGATGACTGGTCAGATTCTGGCTGGGGCTAGCCCGATTGATGCCGTCCGCTATCAGATTGTCATTATGTTCGCGATCGCTTCGGGAACCGCTTTGGGAACAATGGGCATTGTTATGCTAGCTTTTCGCGCTCTATTCAGCCAGAAACACTGCCTGCGCTTAGAGCGATTGCGTTTGGTCAAATAGGATTAGATTGGTGTTGCAAAAGTAACTTTTGAACTCTTATGGGAAAAGCTTAAAAAATTAAAGGATTGAACAATCCCTTTACCGAAAAACACCTAACAGAAAGCAGACACAGGAATCTGGGACATGGGCAATAGGGACTAAATAGCTTTAGCGGTACTAGCAGGTTCGCTCTACTTCTCATACCAAATCCGATTCTGAAAACATACTTTTCGTTTGGGAGTTTTAATTAGGCTAAAAAGCTTCTGCCCAATAACAATTGGCAGTGCTGCTCCGCAATCTGAATGGAACGCAGTTATTAATTGCGAATTGCGAACTGCGAATTGCGAATTGCCTTTACCCAACTTTTAAATGTTGTATTTCAACAGGATTTAGTATCAGCCACACAGCACCCAACTAAAACCAGGTTGATTGCTGCTTGAGTGTATTGCTCAACTAGTTCGGAACTTAATAACTCCTGGTCTGGTGTAAGATGTTTCAAATTCTCATGAGCATTAGTATAAAAAACACACACGCCAATAATTGTAAGTGTTGTCATATACAGATCCAGCTCGCGAAACACTCCCTCTATTATTCCTCGCTCTAAAATTTTAGTGAGGAAGGCAATTGGTTCTTGCCAGTTCGTCAACTGAAAATACTTGCCCTGATTTTGATTGGCTTCCTGAAATAACAACATTCCCCGATAGCGGTGAGAAGTTTCATAGGCAATCGTAGTACGGAGAAACGCTCTTAATGCTTCTGCAGCTGGTAACCGCTCTAGATTAAGTTGCTCCAATACCTTTTGAAATTCAGTGGCAGGACGCTTTAAGACTGCTTGGTAAAGTCCTTCTTTGTTTTGGAAGTAATAATAAATCATTCGGGATGCTACACTGGCACTCTTGGCAATTGTTTCAGTGCGCGCACCACTTAGCCCATGTTTAGCAAACTCCTTCTCGGCGGCATCAAGAATCTGCTGTTTTGTTGCTTCTGCATCACGCACTGAACGGTTAGTGTTAGAAGGAGTGGATTGTTTTTGGGGTTTAGCGGAACGATTCATAATTAAATTTTTAGCTTTTGGACGATTGCGAAATAATTTTTTGAACTGGCTTTCGCAACAAGTCGTGATGCGTGACGTTACGGTTCATCTCGACTGCGTTCGAGGCTGTGTTGGACTACCACCCAAGTCTCAAGACTTTTTTACCGCTACCTTATCCCCGTTTCTCTATATGCAGGGAACTACTCCAACGTTTGAGTATCCCCGCAGCGATCTACCGCCGCAAGTGCATTTCCTCGGTCCCTTTTTACCAAGTCCATCAGCTGATTTCACGCCACCTGTTTGGTGGAAAGAACTTCAAAACGATACACCAGTTATATTTGCAACTCAAGGCACTGTAGCAACAGACCCAGGTAATCTGATTTTACCGACTATTGAGGCACTTGCTAACGATAAAGTGCTGGTCATTGCTACAACTGGGGGGCAGCCAATTGAGAATCTTGGAGTGGGTTCAATACCTGCTAATGTCAGAGTCGAGACTTTCATTCCTTACGCTCATCTTCTCCCACACGTGGATGTCATGGTGACTAACGGTGGATTTAACGGCGTACAGTTAGCTTTAGCCAATGGAGTGCCATTAGTAACTGCTGGGCAAACCGAGGAAAAATCAGAAATTTGTGCCAGAGTTCAGTGGACTGGTGTTGGTATTGATCTCAAAACTAGTACACCTAAACCAAAGCAAATTCGAGATGCTGTGATGAAAATCCTTAGTTCATCCCGATATCAGCAAAGAGCAGCATATTTTCAAGCTGAAATTGCTCAGTGTGATGCTCCTAGATTAGCTACTGATACTGTTGACGAACTTAATAAAAGGGAAATATTCGCGGTTTTGATTCGCGAAATAGATGGGATTTAGTTTGAGCTAATCAGAAGCTAACTTAGCAAAAGAAGAAATACGAGTTTTAGCCAATGG
>JADEWQ010000112.1 GCA_015207585.1 Pleurocapsales cyanobacterium LEGE 06147
AGGAAGAAGTAGGACATATTTTAGAGATAGTCTCGGCGGTGGAGGAAGGAGATCTAACGGTACAAGCGCAGATAAGCGATCGCGCTACGGGTTTGGTCGCCGATACTCTCAATCGCTTGATTGAAGAGTTGGCTAGTGTTATATCAACGGTTCTCTCAACCGCTCGACAAGTTACTCAAGGAGCGGCAGAACTAAAGCAATTGGCGGTTACCACAGCACAACAAGCTCAGCAACAGACTTACTCTGTAGTCGAAGTGCAAACTTTAATGCAAGAAGTTACCGATTTATCTCAACAAAATGTAGAGCAAACTCTGGCAGCGGATGAAGCGATTCAACAAGCCCAAACAGCAGTAGATCGGGGCGAGCAGGAAATGACAATTATGAGCGATCGGATCGCTATTCTCGGGCAGGGAGCAGAGCAAATTGTCAAACGAGTAGAAAACTTAACTAATTTTATGCAATTAACTGCTCAATTTACCCGCGAACAAAAGCGCATAGCCGCTTTAACAAGGGTGCTGGCTTTGAACGCCTCTAAAATTGCCTCCCGAGCTTCGGCACAGCCAGATCCCCAACAATTTGCCAGCATTGCTCGAGAATTCGATACCATTTCCACTCAAGTCAACGATTTAGCTTTTAAAACCAACGAAGGCTTGGTTTTGCTCCAACAGCGCACCGAGCAAATGCAAACCGTGATATCTGGACTAGATCGAGATGTGAAAGATATAGAACGACTGGTAAATGATTTCACCACAGGAGTGGGGCAATCTCGTCAAGTGTTTAATAAGATTAAAACCGTAACAGAGCAAGTAGCTGTTATCGAAGAACAGGTAACCCAATCGAGTCAGGCGATCGCTACAACAGCTCAGACTACTTTGCGATCGATTCAAAGTATTGCTACTGTCACGGCTGAGACAGAATCCCAGGCTCATTTTACTCGCGAACAGTCGGCAATCATGGAAGAATTGGCTCACAGCTTATTGCAGTTAGTTCAGTTTTTTCGGGTATCGTCAGAAGTTCAGTCTGATTCTAAAACTTTAATAATTGCTCCAGACAATAGTTATCCCGATTCATCTATTTCCATTCTTCCCAAAAGTGTCAGCCCTAACTCTCCTAACTCTAAATAGGTATTTCTCAGTAAAAGTTGGTATTGAAAACAATATAAAAATTTTTACCTATTATGTCCGTACCCGAACCTACCTCAATAAATTCCTCGGTCGATTTAGCTGAAGCGCAGTTGCAGCAAGAACTGCGCAGTATGTTTGCGGTCGATACCCAAAGGTATCTGGAGACCTATATCAACCTGGCACAGCAACTCAATTCTCATTCTTGGACTGCTGACATTCAGGAACTTTATCGTTCAGTACATACCATTAAAGGTGGAGCGGTTACTGTAGGCGCAGATGCAATTCTATACGTATCTACCATTCTAGAAGATCTGCTTTCAGACTTACGCTATCTCAATACCGCACCTCCTCTAGAAGATGGAAAGTTAAGTCAGATGTTGCTAGAGGCAGGAGAATTACTAGCAAGTAGTCTACAAGTAAACGCCGTAGGTAATGAAGCGAAAGTAGCAGTACAACCGACAATTAGTCGCATTCAAGCCTTACGAGAAAAAATTCGGCAAAGTTACTTACCCGAATGGAGCGAGCAAAAACAGCTTCATCAAGAATTTGCCGAGCATGGTTTCGATCTAGTAATACTAGATTTAGAAATGGCATTAGAGGAATTAGCTCAAGAAGAAATAGTACCCGAAACAACAGTCGATCTAGCTAAACAAACCGTAGAACAACTCAAACAAATCGGGCAGGATTTACAGTTTGCCACAGGATGGGAAAAACTTTTAGAAGACAGCGAAATTTTCTTTACTCGTCAGGAGACCAATTTTTGGCGGCTTCATTGGTTGGAATTTCTGAAAACCCTCAAAAACTGTGCTAAAGATAGTGGAAACTTAGAAACATCACCAAAAGAGATCGCTATAAAAGAATCTTTTTTGAGCAACAATCTAGTTGAAACGGACTCAGAGACAATAATTTTAAGCCATGAGTCTGCTCCTAATGACCCTAACTCGGAGTGGGAATCGCCCGTTCAGCCTCGATCGACAGAAAAATCCGAGGCACATACTCCTCCGTTGAGCGATCCCGCAAGGGGAGTACTGCCACACCGCCTTCAAGAAACAGAGGAGCCTGAGTTACAAATTCCCGTACCTTTGGGAAGGTTAGATCGGACTGCTCAGAATCTAGTGGCAACTCTGTTAACTGTTCGTGCTTCTCAAGGGCTTTATCAAAATCTCCAATCCCAATTGATGAAAATTTTTGCTTTGGCACAAGAAAGCGTGCATTATATTAGCCGTCTGCGCCAAATTCAGGATGAATATGCTCTTTTGGATGACATTAACAGCAGTGCCAGCACTTCTTCAGAGAATCTCGCCCTAGAACGCTATCGTCAGGGATACATTACTATCAATCGTCTTTTGGAAACTAGTTTGCGCTTATCAGAGTTGGGCGCGGAAGCGACAACAACTGCCCAGCAAACAGCAGAAAGCCTGCAAAGTTTAGATCGAAACGTTCTTCAACTACAGCGTACCGTTGAAGAAAGTCGAATGGTTCCCTTTAAAAACCTTGGTTTTCGCGCTAGAGCAATTCTGCGAGATTTGAGTAATCGCTATGGCAAACCCGTCCAATTAATCATGCAGGGAGAAGAGTTAGAATTGGATGCCGGAACAGTTTCTAAATTAGAACCTGCTTTACTACATTTGTTACGCAATGCCTATGACCATGGGCTAGAATCTTCTGAGGAAAGGATAACCCTCGGCAAACCAGAACGAGGAAATATTACCTTAGGACTGGCACGACAAGGTAATATTTTCCTTCTTTATGTTCGAGATGATGGTCGGGGGATCGATACTGCGGTAATTGAGAACATCGCCATAGCTAAAGGTTTACCTCTCACCAGTACTAAAACTTCTGCTGAGATTCTTGCTCTTATCTGTCAACCAGGCTTTAGTTCTAAAGATCGACTAAGCGAAATATCTGGACGTGGCGTTGGTATGGATGTAGTGGCCAATCAGATTGCCAGCTTAGGAGGAAAGCTTAATCTCGATACAGTTTTAGGCAGTGGCACGACCTTTTATATCCGCATTCCCGTACCACACCTTCTAGTCTCTTGCGTATTAGTGCAAGCAGGTAATTATAGCTTTGCCATTCCTACTAGCGATATTGTTACTACTACCTTATGGAGCGAATTAAAAGAAGCTCAAACGACGGAAGGTAAATGTCTCTACTCCTGGATGATTCGAGAGGGGGAAGTTACTGTTCCTGGTTTAGATCTTTTAGAGTACTGGCAGATTCAATCTGCCTCTCGTGTTCTATCAGATACAGCAGTCTGTGTTTCAATCTGTTCTCTCGAAACCCAACAACGAGTGTGGTTAATTGCCGACGACTTATTAGGACAAACAGATCTGTTGATCTACTCTATACCCTCTCCTTTGATTTCACCTGTAGGATTGATGGGAATAAGCTTGCATATTGACGGCACTTTAATTCCGGTTTTGGATGGGATAGCTTTAGCAAAACATTTACATTCAACTAATGTTGTTGTAGGAGCTACTGAAAAGACAGATGAAATAATTCAGACGGGGCACACCTTACAGCCATCTTTACGAGAACAACCAGAAAATTTAACTCACACTATTTTGGTGGTAGATGATGCAGCTTTGATGCGACGACGAATCGAGGCTAGTTTGAATGCTTTCGGCTATATCGTTCAAACTTGTGCTGATGGTCAAGAAGCTTGGAATTGGTTACAAACTCATCCCCAACCAAATCTATTAATTACGGATATTGAAATGCCTAACATGGATGGCTTTACCTTGATCGACCATTGTCGGCAAGCAGGCATCAATATTCCCATTCTCGTGATTTCCTCGCGATTATCAGAAGAGTGGAGTAGAGAAGCTCAGCGTGTAGGGGCAACGGATTATCTTACTAAAGGATTTTCTACTAACGAACTGACCAATAAAGTGAAATCCTTAATTCAATAAATTAAAGTTATTAGATATTCTGAATTAAAGAAGGTGAAAACTCAACTAAAAAGGTCACCACTTTGTCTAACCTCATAACTCAAGCTCAACCTCCCCTAAAATTTATTCAACCCGCTTTCAATCCTTTGGTTTAGTGGATAGCGCGATCGCTATTACCGCTCTGGCTGCGCTATTGTCAGCAAATTACTGAGGTACGCATCAATAATGCCGAAGTGTTAGTAGAACTATATCGTCAATTCCAATCTGCTGGTATTTCGTCATTTTAGTACCGATGACCCTCTCTGTATCATTGCAAGTAGATTCATATTTATGAAAATCCCCAAATTGTCTAATTAGGGTATCTACTACCCAGTTCGAGTCAAAAATATTGCTCGAACCACTTGAGAGCTAACCTTGCTACTTCTTCCAACGCACCTGGTTCTGGAAAGAGATGGGTCGCTCCCGGAATAATCTCCAGCTTCTTTTCCACTTGAAGCTGCGCCATCGCCGATTGATTCATTTCGATGACTGGGGTATCGTTGCCCCCCACAATGAATAATGTCGGTGCTTTAACATTGGGTAAAACCTCCCCCGCCAAGTCAGGTCGCCCGCCACGGGAGACAATCGCATCGACGGCTTCCGGTCGTTGAGCTGCTGCAACCAAGGCGGCAGCCGCGCCGGTACTGGCACCGAAGTAACCAACTTTGAGGTCGGGAACATTCAAGTTCTGAGCGAGCCATTCGGTAGCAGTAATTAGACGTTCGGCTAGGAAAGTGATGTTGAAGCGCAGGTGTCCTGTCTGGCTATCCACTCTCTCTTCCTCTGGGGTGAGCAAATCCAACAAGAGAGTAGTAAATCTTCCGTGATTGAGGACGTTAGCAACATAACGATTACGAGGGCTGTGGCGACTGCTCCCACTGCCGTGAGCAAATAATACTACACCACGGGCAGCTTCGGGTAGATTCAAGTTACCTTCTAGATTGATTTGACCCGATGCTATTTGGACTGAACGTTCTTCAATTTGTAAATTTGATATATCCATCGGTATATTTTTTTTCCTTGAGTAGGTTGTGTTCTAATTTTTTTCGATTGCTTTCTCTCTCCATCTCTGCAGCAACCTTGCTCGAATTAACTATGGATAACTCTGTAACCTAACTTAACCTTATTTTTTTTCACCTTTGGCTTTCTTCTATCCTGAGGAGTAAATCTTTCGCAAGAACTTTTAATGCTGTCTTAAATGTAAATGATTGAGTAGTCTACTGTTGCCAATACTTGTAAGCAGCATAAGCTAAAGTTACTACTCCAGTAGCGATCGCCGCTTCATCTATTTCAAACCGGGGGTGATGTAGAGGATAGTTGGGTTTATCGCTATGTCCGACTCCCAGACGGAACATACAGCCAGGAGCGTATTGTAAATACATTGAAAAATCTTCTGAGCCTAAGGAAGGTTCGGGGATAATCTCGACGCGATCGCCACCCCAAGCTTCTCTACTCGCTTGCTCTAAAATATGCGTTAAGGTGGGGTCGTTTTGCACCGACGGTACTCCCCGACTGTAATTGACTTCATACTTAGCTCCATAAGTATTACAGATGTTAGCGACTAGGTTTTCAATCCACTGGGGTAAATTTTGATGGCTATCGGGATGAAGCGATCGCACCGTTCCTACCATCCGGACGCGATCGGCAATTATATTATGGGCTCTACCACCATCGATCTTTCCTATAGTCAAAACAATCGGATGTAAAGGATTTTGCGTTCTACTAATTGCTTGTTGGAGAGTGGTAATTACTTGGGCAGCAATCCAAATCCCATCAATCGCCTCATGGGGACGCGCCCCATGTCCGGATTCTCCCTGAATCAAAATTTCTAAATCATCTGCTGCTGCTGTTAAGGCGCCGTAGCGAATACCTACCGAGCGAGCAGGGATAGACGGAAAGACATGAACTCCAAAAATAGCCTCAACTCCTTCCATCGCTCCGTCTTGGATCATCCAGCTCGCACCTTGGGCAATTTCTTCGGCTGGCTGAAATAAAAAACGGATCTTTCCTGGTAAGGATTCTGCTAACTGAGACAGTACCATTGCCGTACCCAATCCCAGGGTAGTATGGATATCGTGTCCGCAGGCGTGCATTACTCCTGGAATACGGGAAGCAAATTCTAGATTAGTAAGCTCTTGAATGGGTAGGGCATCCATATCCGTGCGAATTGCCAGCATACGCCGAGCCGTACCTTTGCCAGCTAATTCACCAACCACCCCTGTTTTTCCTATCGCTTCTTGGACTTGTACGCCGCAAGAAGACAAAACTCCCGCGACGTAGGCAGCAGTTTGATATTCTTGAGCGCTGAGTTCGGGATGAGCGTGAAGATGACGACGAATTTCAATCAGTCTAGGTGCGAGGGTATTAGCGATGTCTTTAATTTGAGAAAGCATTGATAAATTAAAAATTAAAAAGTAAAAATTAAAAAAACCACTAGAACGACTAGTAAGTAATTAAATAAAGTTTACAAAAAAAAGGCTTTAGCCCGTCAAAGCTACACCACTTAAGCGGTAGTAGATGAAACGTTTTTGACTTTAGCCGCAATTAAATATTCTTGCACACGAGCAAAATATCTGTTAGTTTAATTTGCGTAGTCGGTCGTCTACGTAAAAATGTTCGTTCTCGAATATAAGCTAAAAGGCAAGCTAAAGCAGTATCAAGCTATTGATGAAGCTATACGAACAGTGCAGTTTGTCAGAAATAAATAAATGTCTTTGGTATTGGCAAGACGAGAAAAATATAGGTCAAAAGTTAATAGGTAGTCGTGATTTGTCTTATTTCCAAAAATGGCAAATCCAAAGAGTACGAATAGTTAGAAGGACAGACGATTATTTTTGTCAGTTAATGCTTGAGCTTGACCCTAGAGATATAACTCCACAAAGGTTGATGCTACAGATTAAAGGTAATAGTCATATACTAAAGTACTCGCATGAGCAACTCGCTGGTCGCCACCCTCCCTCACGTACCGTTTTGCAGACGAGTCAAGGGAGTGATTCCCTGACCTGAGTTCACCAGCTGGTCAGAAGACCTAAACGCTTGGGGAGATGACTCCTCTCTTTTGGCTGGAGCAATCCTGTCAGGGCAAGGGTTGTCGATGAACCAAGAATCCCACGGTGCAGCGTAAGCTCACCGTGAGGAATGTCAATCTTTCAAAATAGTTTTCGAGACGAGTCGTGTCTTTTTGCGTTCTCCTTCTGATAAATCCTCCCCAGTTTGCAAGCGGGTAGCACTGGTTTGTAAAATAGTAGCTCCTTCTCGATCTCCTAGCTGTAAAGCAGTTTTAGCGGCTGTTTGTAGCATAGTTGCCGCACCGATGAGATCCCCTTGTTGTAATTTAGTTTCGGCAATGCGAGTTTGTCGATATTTTGCCAGAGTAAGGATTGACTGTTGGACTCTTTCGTCTGGTGCGGGTTGATATTTTGTTTGTACCTCTACTTCGACAGGCACGACTACAGAATATAAACCTTCTTTACCTGCAGCGGGATTATCGTAGCGAATTTGCACTGCGGCTATTTGTTGTTTTCCGGGTGGTAGCTGATTGATATAAAGATTAATTAGCACCACTCTCGATCTATTTCTCATCAAATCGCCCAAGCGGACGGTAAAAAAATTGCCTTCTAATTGAACTGGAAGTTCAATTGTATCGGGATATACTTGAGCAACAGGCTTCAATTCTGCTAATCTGACCCTAGGCATTAACTCCATCATTAAGTGAGCGTTGGTTAAGCCGACCGATTGAGCGCGAGTAAATAGTTTTGAAAATACGTTTACCGCTTGTTCTGGCTGTTCGATGTAAGCAAGAGTTCCACCAGCGCGATCGGCAATTTGCTCCAGCACATCCTGATTCCAGTAAGTGCCAAAACCCAGGGTATTGATAGTTATATTGTACTCTGAAGCAATTTGAGCTAATTTTAAACAGCGTCGATCGTCACCGTGTTCGTTTTCACCATCGGTAAGGAGAAAAATTTGGGAGACTGTATTTCTGTGTCCTGCAGCTATTTCTCTAATTCCTAACTTCAGTCCCTCATCAATCGCCGTTCCTCCTTCTGCCATAAGAGTTTGAATTTGCTTGTGAATTTTAGCTTTATCTTCTACTAATTGATTGGGGCTAATAACTTTAGCCCGATGATCGAAAGCAATGACTGAAAGGCGATCGCGAGGAGTCAATTTCTCTACAATAGTCATCGCGGCTTGTTTAACAATTTCTAACGGCTTTTCTGCCATTGAGCCGCTGCGATCGAGAACCAGACACAAATTTAAGGGTAAGTTTGACTTTTCTTTGTTTTCATCAACAGCAGAGATAGACAGAGAAAGTTGACGCTGGCTATTTCTTATCTGAGCATCTAGATGAGCATCACTCAATAACGGCTGTATATCAACTTTCATTACTCATTAGGAAACAGGGAACAGTAGATAAGAATTTACATAAACAGTATCAAAAAAACACTTTTGAAAAAGGTCTATTAGCCATTAAAATACTGTCTGTCTTTAGCATACCTCGATCCTCGAGCAGTGAGCAGTGAACCGTCATTAGCCTAATTACTCAATTTGCTTTCTGGCTCAGGAAAGCAACTAAAGGTTTAAATACTGAAACTAACTCCGTTTGACTGACTACTAGAGTAGGAAAAGAATAACTGCCATAATCTTGACCAACTTTTAGAGGAAAGACAGGTTCTGGCGTTAAAGAAATAAATACCCCTCCAGCCGCTTGTACGATTACCCACGCTGCCGCAATATCCCAAATCTTTGGTGTAGCTTCTACTCCTCCTAAAGCTGCTCCAGCTGCTACTAACAAAAGATTATAACTAGCAACACCAATCATTCTAATTTTACAAGGAAAAGGTTTTTTTAGAACTGATGTACTACGAGCGCAGAGATTGAAGAGGTGGCTTTTGCTGGGAGAATCTGCACTGGTATGAATCGGTTGATTATTTAAATATGCCCCAGTTGGTCCTGTGAGTCCAGAATCGCCGTACCAATAACCGTGAAAAGAATGTCGCAGTTGGGGTAAATGAACAAAACCAAATATGGGCGTACCTCGGTAAAGTAATCCTATAGAAATTGCCCAAATGGGAATGCCGCGAGTAAAGTTAGTCGTACCGTCAATGGGATCGATAATCCAACACCAATCGGTAGCGGGGAAAATATGTTCTGTTTCTTCTGTTAGTATGCCATGATCTGGGAAAGTTACTGCGATCGCCGCTCTTATTTCTCCATCTGCCCATTTGTCGGCTTTGGTAACTAGACTACCATCTTCTTTTTGAGTTGCTTGTAGTTTACCAAAATCATTAATTAGCTGACTGCCTATCCTATCGGTTGTTGCTTGGCAAAAATAGAGAACTTTGTCCCAAAAATCATTCATTGTCCATGGTTAATTGATACTTCCATTGAGTGTATCAACAAAGTCAGGCTTAGATATAGAAACTTTGGGCCGGTTAAACTAATAGAGCGATCGCTCTTGTTAAACAGTTCAAAATTCAAAATTAGGAAATTTTGCTAAAGCAAGAGTTTTCGAGCTTAGTATTATACAAATTAAATTTAAATTTACACAGCTTATCTGTTCAACAGGTTCTAAGTTCTCAAAACATCTAATCCTGCTTCGGTTTCAATATAATCGGCTAAATTAATAAAATCATCTCGTGGATAACATTTTCCTCCTACAAGCTTAAAAGCTAGTTCGCTGCGTGGCTCTTTTGAATTTTCTAGTAAGTGAATCCCCCAGTAATATAGTTGATCGCTAGAACGAATGCAGGCTTTTTCTGGAGCGATACAGTGAAATTTCTCATCGGTTTGTTTAATTTCTTGATAAGCATCCAAATAAGCTTGCCTTAGAATTTCCATTCTCGTTACCGAATTAATTTTTTTATAGTTATTAATTACTACATCTACATCATGCTCAAGAGGTATAATATTCATTCTGTATTGTTTGACATGATTTATTGTAGTATATAAATACTAATTGATTTTTGGGGCAACTCTATCTCAAGCCAGTATGAAAGGTGAGCTTCTAAAAAGATTATTTCGAGCGATCGCAAGTGATGACCAATATGCGATCGACAAGCTCACCTATCTAGTTATAGAAGACGAACGCAATAAAGGACATACAATCTTAGCAAGCCAACTAGAAAACATTACAAAAAAGAATCAGAAAGACAAGTCAGTGTCAGAAAATGGCTCATCATCGTTGACATTTCCCAAAAAAGAATCAAATTCAAGTGATTTTTCCTCTTCAGCTTTCGATATACAAGCTTTAAGCGCGTTACGGACTAGCAAAAGATGGAATACGCCTTTAGTTACTTTTATTCCTAGAGAAAAACTAAGGCATCATATGATTTTGCCGAAGACTGTTGAAAAACGGTTTCAGAGAATAGAAAAAGAGTATGCAGCAAGAGATAGACTAGCTCATCATGGATTACGCTATAGACAAAAAATTCTTCTGTTTGGTGTTCCAGGTTGCGGAAAGACTATGGGTGCAGAGCGTTTAGCTTGGAATACAGGATTATCTTTACTCAAAGTTCGTTTTGATGCAATGGTTTCTTCTTTTCTAGGAGAAACTGCAAGTAACTTAAGATTAGTATTCGAGCTTGCTCATAAAAATCCCTGTTTGTTATTTTTTGATGAATGCGATTCTATTGCTAAATCAAGAGAAGATACTCAAGAAGTAGGAGAAATAAAACGAGTAGTTAATACTTTTCTGCAAATATTAGACGAATATGAATCTTATTCAGGACTTTTAGTTGCAGCTACAAATTTAAACAAATCTCTTGATACTGCTCTTTGGCGACGTTTCGATGATGTGATTGAAGTACCACTTCCAGGAAAACAAGAGCTAGAATTGATAGTTAGACAAACTCTATCGACGATAGAAGTAGGAGCGATTAACTGGCAGTTGATTATTCAACAAATGGAAGGTTTTTCGGCTGCACAAGCTGTAAGAGTCGCACAAGACGCAGCTAAACGAGCAATCCTAGATCGAGAAGAGTTAGTTATCCAGGAACACCTAGAAGAAGCAATCAAAGAAATCAAAGTTTCCTGGAGTTAGTTGTCTCTAATTACAGAAAGTTTAATGGTTGATAATTCTAAGCAATTCCCTCATATTCAACTAAGACTAACCAGAGAGGGAACTGCAAAATCAACTCCAGGAGGAGGAGGAAAAAAGCTAAATCCCATAACAGCAAATAATAAAAGCGATCGGTGGGGACATGGTAATAAATTAAAAGGTTCTGTATCTTCTATCATTGCAAACTGGCAATCTTCTACAGAAAAAAGAGAAAAAGAAGAAAAACCAGAACTTCCTGATGCACGACGTATAATTTTACAAGTCGATCCAGATACTTTCGATCCAGACCAACTTAAGGGTTATGGAATAGAAGTAATTGGCGATTTAGAAGATGGATATATTATCGGCGCATCAGCAGATTTAGAACTAACGAAATTAGAGCAAAAAATTGAACAATTTATCCAAGAACAGAAAGGTGGTAGTTCAGTATCAGAAATATGGGAAATATTTGAAGGATATCAGAAAATAGAATCAATTCTTTCTCCTGAATTATTAACACATTGGGATGCAGTTAAAGATGAGCAAATATATATTATTGATATTGGAATAGCTTGTATAGGAAATAGTATTAAGTTATCTGAATATCCGATAAAAAAAGACCATGAAACTGTTGACAGCTATAGTGAAAGATTAAATAAGTGGAGAAATAAAAGAGATAGTACATATGAAGAATGGGATAATTTAAAATCTCAACGAGAAGATGAACTGACAAAATTTGTTGAAAATTATCAAGGTCAAATTTTATCTATTATTGATGGAGATACTCCAAAGTTTATTGAACTACCAGATAGTTTCTCTTGTCGTATTCAAATTTCAGGAACAGGATTAAAAGATTTAGTTTTTAACTTTCCCTATATTTTTGAAGTTAGCGAACCAGACGAGTTCGTAGAACTCATTCAAAGTCAGATTTCATCAGAATCTACCAATACATCTTTTGAATTGCAACCTCCTAAACAAGATGCACCTAAAGTCTGTGTAATTGATAGTGGAATTCAGGAGAGACATCCTTTACTAAAAGCAGCAATCGACTCACAAGAATCAACTTGCTGGATTCCTGGAAAAACTCATTTAACTGCCGATCATGTTAAAAATGGTGGACACGGAACTAGAGTAGCTGGTGCAATACTTTATCCCAGAAATCTTCCTCGCACTGGAAAACAACAAGCAATTTGTTGGTTACAAAACACCAGAGTTTTAGATGCTAATTGTAAATTACAAGAAAAACTATTTCCTCCCGACTTAATCAAAGAAATAGTCAATCTTTATCACGAAAAACATCATACTCGAATATTTAATCACTCAATTACTGGTTCTGTTCCCTGTAGAACTCGTTATATGAGTGCTTGGGCAGCTATGATTGATGAATTAACTTATCAAAAAGATATTCTTTTTATTGTTGCTGCTGGAAATTTACCATTAGATATAAGTAATGGAAATACAAGATTATCTATTAAAGATCATCTTCAAGCTAAACGTTTATATCCCGAATATTTATTAGAAGATTCTTGTCGAATTGCTAATCCCGCACAAAGTTTTCAAGCTTTAACTGTTGGCTCTGTCGCATCTAATTATTACAATAATCCACCTCTTACTTCTTTTGCAGATAAAGATAAACCATCAGCCTTTTCTTGTTCTGGTTTAGGTATTTGGGACACAATTAAACCTGAAGTTGTTGAATATGGTGGTGATGTAGTTACTGATAATAATAATATCCCTAGTTTATCCACTCCAGAATCAGTATGCCCTGAATTAGTGCGATCCACTTTAGATAATGGTTGTCCTCTAGCCTCCGATAATATTGGAACATCTTTTGCTGCACCAAAAGTAAGTCACATTGCTGCTTGTTTAGCTGCTGAATTTCCAGATGAAAGTTGTTTGTTATATCGCGCGTTGATTGTTCAATCTGCTAGATTACCAGAATGGACAAAACAAAGTGACGTAAATCTTTTTCATGCTATTCGTCAGATTGGTTATGGTATTCCCAATCTCGATCGCGCTATCGGAAATGCTCCAAATCGAATTACTTTAATTACTAAAGGAGAAAGACGAATTAAAGCAAGACAAGCTCATATTTATCAAGTTCAACTACCACAAGAGCTTATATCTCAAGGGGAAGAATCAGAAATTTTATTAGAGATAACTTTATCTTACAAAGCTCAACCTCGCAGAACTCGACGTAACAGAAGAAGATATCTTTCTACTTGGCTTGATTGGGATTGTAGTAAAAAAGGAGAAGATTCAGATTATTTTCTCAACAGAATTTTAAAAGAATATGATGCTCCAGAAGATGCTGAAAAAGGAGAAGGAATTTTTACTTGGACTCTTGGAAAACAGAAAAATCATAAAACTATTAAAGAAATTTCCAGAAGTGCAGGAACTATCCAAAAGGATTGGGCTATTGTTAAATCATACGAACTAAAAGAAGCATTTTGTATTGCTGTTGTGGGACATGAAGGCTGGAACAACGATCCAGATGCTTCTGTTTCTTATTCTTTAGTTATTAGTTTTGAAGCAATTAATGTTAGTATTCCTGTTTACTCAGCAATTGCAGAAGCTCAAGTTAAAGTTGAAATTGAAGAACAAATAAAAATTTAGTCAACATAAATCTATAATTTATACCAATCGGGAAAAGTAATGAATGATGAATAATAAATTTCTTGTTCCTAATTCCTAATTCATCGTTTTTCTGTTTCCTGTTCTTTGCTCCCCTGCTATACAATTAACCCTGTGCTGTTTGTCTAATGGGTTGCCATGTCTGAAATTACTCCCTTTTCTCCTGAAGAAATTGCTGCTGAAGGCTTAAAGCTAGAAGAATACGAAGAAATTGTTAAAAGATTGGGTCGCCATCCCAATAAAGCCGAACTAGGGATGTTTGGCGTAATGTGGTCGGAACATTGCTGTTATAAAAATTCTCGACCTTTACTAAAACAGTTTCCCACAGAAGGTAAGCGCATTCTTGTCGGACCTGGGGAAAATGCGGGAGTAGTAGACTTAGGCAATGGTTTGCGACTGGCATTTAAAATAGAATCTCACAACCACCCTTCTGCGATCGAACCCTTTCAAGGTGCGGCTACAGGGGTAGGGGGCATCCTCCGCGATATCTTTACCATGGGTGCGCGTCCGATCGCAATTCTTAATTCTCTTCGTTTCGGTAATTTAGAGGATGCGAGAACCAGACGCATATTTCAAGGAGTAGTTGAAGGGATCGCACACTATGGTAATTGTGTTGGCGTACCCACAGTTGGGGGCGAAGTTTATTTTGACTCTGCTTATACAGGTAATCCTTTAGTCAATGCGATGGCACTAGGATTGATGGAAACAGACGAGATTGTCAAAGCTGGTGCGTCCGGTATTGGTAACCCGGTACTCTACGTTGGTTCGACTACCGGCAGAGATGGCATGGGAGGGGCAAGTTTTGCTAGTGCAGAACTTTCTGATGAATCGATGGACGATCGCCCTGCCGTACAAGTAGGCGATCCTTTTTTAGAAAAATCCCTAATTGAAGCTTGTTTGGAAGCTTTTAAAACGGGGGCAGTAGTCGCAGCACAAGATATGGGGGCAGCCGGAATTACCTGTTCTACTTCGGAAATGGCAGCCAAAGGTGGAGTAGGCATTGAACTGGATTTGAATAAAATTCCTGTACGGGAAATAGGCATGATGCCTTATGAATATCTCCTATCCGAATCCCAGGAAAGAATGTTGTTTGTCGCAGCCAAAGGAAGGGAAAGGGAATTAATTGATATCTTTCATCGTTGGGAACTTCAGGCAGTAGTGGCAGGCAAGGTTATTGCTGAACCGATTGTGAGAATATTATTTCAAGGAGAAGTTGCCGCCGAAATTCCCGCGACAGCTTTAGCAGATAACACCCCCATTTATCATCGCGAGTTATTACCCGAACCTCCTGAATATGCCCAAAAAGCTTGGCAATGGAGTTCGGATTCTTTACCCCCTTGCGATGCTGAAGGAATAGAAATCAACGGAACAAAAAAAACTTGGAACGAAATTTTATTACATTTATTAGATACTCCCACCATCGCCTCTAAACATTGGGTATATCGACAGTACGACCATCAAGTCCAAAATAATACTATTCTTTTACCAGGTGGTGCAGATGCTGCCGTTATCAGAGTACGTCCGATTGAGGCTAAACCCAGTGAATGTACTATTGGAGTTGCTGCCACTACCGATTGCAATCCTCGTTACGTCTATCTCAATCCTTACGAAGGGGCAAAAGCAGCCGTCGCCGAAGCTGCCCGCAATCTCAGTTGTGTCGGGGCTGAACCTCTAGCAATTACTGATAATCTCAATTTTGGTAGTCCCGAAAAACCCATAGGATACTGGCAACTAGCCGAAGCCTGTTGTGGTGTATCAGATGCTTGTCGCCAACTAGGTACCCCTGTAACGGGCGGTAATGTATCTCTTTATAACGAAACTTTAGACTCGCAAGGCAATCCCCAAGCCATCTATCCTACCCCCGTCATCGGTATGGTGGGCTTAATCCCCGACATTACTAAAGTATGTGGACAAGCCTGGCAACAAGAAGGAGATTTTATTTATTTATTGGGACAATTAAATAACATTGGAACTGGTAGGGGTCGTTCGCGAACGACCCCTACATTGGGTGGATCGGAATACCTTGCTGTCATTCACAACACCGTTGCCGGTCAACCACCGGTAGTAGATTTTGAACTAGAACGTAAAGTACAAGAATCTTGTCGCTATGGCATCCGTCAGGAATGGGTAAAATCTGCCCATGACTGTTCTGAAGGGGGTTTGGCTGTAGCCCTAGCTGAATCTTGTATTGGTAGTAAATTAGGGGCAGAAATTAAGCTTGCCGACAATCAGATTCAGCGTTGGGACGAAATTTTATTTGGCGAGTCTGCTAGTCAAATTATTGTCTCGGTTAACCCTCAAGCCAGAGACAGTTGGGAAACTTATCTACAACAAAATTTAGGCAATTATTGGCAGCAAATCGGTAAGGTTACTTCAGCGCGATCGCCATTAAAAATTTTGACTACTAAAGAATTATCTTTAATTAATGTTAAGATTAATGACATGAGTCTTGCCTGGCAGCAGGCGATCGAACGTAGATTAAAAGTCTTTTAGTCCAGTGACAAAGGCAGCAAATTACAGTTGTTAGTGAATTTCTCTGCAATCAATCCCATACTCTCTCGCAGCATTTATCAACAATTGTTAAGTAGAGTAGTTTGTATAGGATGTACATATCCTTATTCGAGTTCGAGCTTAGAAAATCTAGTATCTTTAAGAGGAGTCAAGTCATAGAATGATGCCCTATCACTCTCTCGATGTCGAGCAAAGTTTACCAGATAGCCACCAGCATTTAGACCAAAAACCAGATAAGCCAGAGGAAGCCTGTGGAGTCTTTGGACTCTACGCACCGGAAGAGAACGTCGCTAAATTAACCTATTTTGGTCTTTATGCTTTGCAACATCGAGGACAAGAGTCGGCAGGAATTGCTACTTTTGAGGGAGACAAGGTTTATTGCCACAAAGATATGGGTTTGGTCTCTCAAGTCTTCAAAGAAGAAACTCTGCAACAATTATCAGGTAATTTAGCTGTTGGTCATACTCGCTACTCGACTACAGGTTCTAGTTTAAAGGTCAATGCTCAACCAGCACTGGTAAACACTCGCTTGGGAACTCTGGCTTTAGCTCATAATGGTAACTTAGTTAATGCCATAGAATTGCGTCAAGAATTGAGCAAGCGCAACCATAACTTTAATACTACCACTGATTCGGAGATGATTGCCCTGGCGATCGCTGATGAAGTAGATCGCGGCAAAGACTGGTTAGAAGCAGCGATTAGTGCTTTTCAAATGTGTTCTGGGGCTTATAGCTTGGTTATCGGTACCCCGATGGGCATCATGGGCGTACGAGATCCTAATGGGATTCGTCCCTTGGTTATTGGCACTCTAGAAGGAAGCCCCATTCGCTATGTTCTCTCTTCAGAAACTTGTGGTTTAGATATCATCGGTGCAGAGTATCTCAGAGATGTAGAACCTGGAGAATTGGTTTGGATTACCGAAGAAGGTTTGGCTTCCTTCCACTGGACAAAACAGCCAGACAGAAAATTGTGCATTTTCGAGATGATTTATTTTGCTCGTCCCGATAGCATCATGCACGATGAGACTCTTTACAGCTATCGCTTGCGTTTGGGAGAACAATTAGCTAAAGAATCTTATGTCGATGCCGATTTAGTCATGGGCGTACCCGACTCGGGAGTGCCGGCAGCGATCGGATTTTCCCGAAAATCTGGTATTGCCTACGGAGAAGGATTGATTAAAAATCGTTACGTCGGGCGTACTTTTATTCAACCAACTCAGCATATGCGAGAGTCTGGTATCCGCATGAAGCTGAATACTCTTAAAGATGTCTTAGCTGGAAAACGAGTAATTATCGTCGATGACTCCATTGTTCGGGGTACAACTAGCCGCAAAATCGTTAAAGCTTTGCGGGATGCTGGTGCAACTGAAGTACACATGCGCATTTCTTCTCCCCCAGTGACTCACCCTTGTTTTTATGGCATAGATACGGATAACCAAGATCAGCTAATTGCTGCGACTCAGTCAGTATCGAAAATTGCCGAACAAATAGGTGTAGATTCATTAGCTTACCTGAGTTGGGAAGGGATGCTCGAAGTAACGGGTGAAGATCCTCATAGTTTCTGTTCAGCCTGTTTTACAGGGGATTATCCTATTTCTATCCCTGAAGATGTCAAACGTTCTAAATTAATCTTGGAAAAAATCAAAGTTCGAACAGCTTTTTAGTTCCCAGAGAAAAGATTGTAGCGAGCAGTGAACGGAGAAGATAAGGAGATAACCCAATGAGGAGAGTCTTTCCTCTGAAGACCCAACTCCTTATTGATTCCGACTCTTGTACGGACTTGTGGTCAAACGAAGGGACTGGGTTTCGACGTTTCCTCGAAACCCTCTACGCCCCGTCTTCTACTGGTAACTGACAACTGGTAACTGATAACTGTAATGACAGAAGTATCTCAAATTATTCAATTACCAAATAGTAACAGCGCGATCGCTTTAGCAGGAGTCGGAGAAGAAAATCTCCAATTACTATCGCGTCATAGTGGGGCACAAGTAGTCTTGCGAGGACAAGATTTACTCATTTTTGGTACCAACAAAGGGGTAGAACGTTGCGCTCGAGTAGTGGAATCTCTCAAACCTTTTTGGGAAGAGGCAAAAACTATTTCCAAACCGGACATCATGACTGCTTTTCATGCTGTCGATACGGGACGCACTGAAGAATACAGAGAATTACAACAAAATGTACTCGCCCGTACTCGTCGGGGAGAATTAATTCGAGCGAAAACTTTTCACCAAAAACAGTATGTCAAAGCTATACAAAACCACGATATTACCTTTGGTATCGGTCCGGCAGGAACGGGAAAAACTTTTTTGGCGACGGTGTTAGCCGTACAAGCCTTACTTAATGATGATTGCGATCGCCTCATTCTCACTCGCCCTGCTGTTGAGGCAGGAGAGAAACTCGGTTTTCTCCCAGGAGATTTACAACAAAAAGTCAATCCTTTTCTGCGCCCTCTTTATGATGCCCTTTATGAATTTATCGAGCCAGAAAAAATTCCTGACTTAATGGATCGAGGCAAAATTGAAGTTGCACCCTTAGCTTATATGCGGGGACGTACTCTTTCTAATGCTTTTGTGATTGTCGATGAAGCGCAAAATACTACTCCAGCGCAACTAAAAATGGTACTGACTCGTCTGGGATTTGGCTCAAAAATGGTAGTGACGGGAGATATTACTCAAACTGATTTACCACCCAACCAAGACTCAGGCTTAATCGTGGCAAGCAAAATCCTCAAATCAGTCGAAGGAGTTGCTTTTTGTTACCTAACTCAAGCAGATGTTGTCCGTCATCCTTTAGTGCAAAAAATTGTTGCTGCTTACGAAGCTTACGAGAAATAAGTAGTAATGCAAATTTAACTTCAACGGCGAGAAGTCCCACGCCATAACGTAGTTTGGCGCTGCGGATGAATCGCCGACCGGCTCTTTACTTTCCATGAAAATCATGTGATAATTGATACTGGACGTAAGGTTTGTACCTGAATTGATCCAAGGATTGGGAATCGCCCAACCAGATTGACACGAACGTACTGGGGAACCAGGTGAACAGTGCAAACTCTGGGAAACGTAATGTAATTGAATAAGATCAAGACGACACTTAGTACCGCTGGTCTAGCGGGGAAAGAAATTGCCTGTCAAGTCGAGCGAGCGGGTGCGGAACTTGGTTCCACACCATTCGAGTCGAGCGTCGAGCTGTCGGGGAACCAACGGTGGGAGCAGTCATGCGTTTGTACCAACGAGTTCTAGATAAGTGGCGCGGGGCAGGAAGCTCTCAATCGTGAGGTTGAGAAGCCCATGCTATACTGCTTGCAGTTAGCGTTGGGAGGAAGTCACTAACGCTTCGCCGTGATTGTCTAATAAACTTGCTAAGTCGATCGCTGGATCGCCCATACCTGCCGTACCAAAGTCAATGATGCCGCTAAGAAGCTGCTTATTTGGATCGAACAGAATATGGTAACATCCTAAATCGCCGTGAATGAGAACAGCAGAGGAATCGAGATTCAGAGATCCGCTTACTAATGGCTCAAAATGTTCATGAATCCAGGTGCGTTGGTGCTTCCAAAGATGAGGAAATAGGATTTGCTGAACCTGCTCGTAAAGATCGAGCATCTCTTCTCGGCTTCGCTCAGCAACCGAAGACGCAATATTGGAGGCTGCGATCGCATCCCTAGGAATAGAATGGAGTTGCTGATAAAATTGCCCTAACTGTTCAATGACTTTTTCCTGAGCTAAGGAATCTAATCTTAATAATTGATGGCGTGAAAGCGGTTCCCCTCGGATAAAGGGATAGCTTACAAAAGCGTCTTCTACGCGATCCAGTTGTGGAATCGGTAGGTCGATAAAGCGTCGAACAATCCGCAAAATCTTAACTTCGTTCACTAGATCTGCCTTTGCCCGATCCGTTTTCGGAAATCGGCAAACGAGTTGTTGATTGACAATGACGACATCATTATTCATACCGTCTTGGTTAAATTCCAATCGATCCAGGGAAAGATTAGGATAAACAGTCCGAACTGACAGGGTGACAGAGAAGCTAAAAAGCTGACTGGCTCGAGCTCATAGCCTTCAAGCCTCGGTTAAAAAAAGGCAGCTTATTGGGATTAAACTGCATCAACTTTTCAGCTAATTCAGAACAAAACT